>JAGODZ010000297.1 GCA_017997975.1 Rhodoferax sp. | reverse complement strand
CGACATCCTGGGCCGCCATCTGCGCAAACCCGGAACCAACGGTGCGGCCAAGGCGCCTGCCGAGGCACCGGAAGACGATGAGGAAGCGGCCGGCTGGCTGAGCCGCCTGCAGGACGGCTTTGCATCCATGCTGCCCGCGCCCGACCCCCTGCGCGTGCCTGCGCCGTCGCTGCTGGAAGTGGTGCTGGCCAGCGTCAACATCATGCAGGTGCGCATCACCCGCAGCCGCATGGCCGGCGACCCGCCCGAAGTGGTGATCGCCCCGCAACTGGCCCACCTGGGGCTGATGGACTTCTACCGGGCCGAGGAGGCTATTGCCGAGGGGCAGCGGGCGGCGGAGAAGACGCTGCCGTTTTTGCAGCAGTTGGGACTGGGCTCGGTGTAGTCGGTTGGGCGGTCTATCGATCTGGATGCGAGATTTCCGATATGAGCGCATACGTTGAGGGCTGCAATCGGCTGGGAGCGGGAATGCGTCTGGCAGGCAAAGTCGCCCGGGGAAAACTAGAAGCGAGTGCTCAGAATTTCAATCTGCTCGCGTCAAAGCAACGGTGGATAACACATTGACCGTGGGCAAAGTGCGAGGTAATCGGAAATTTTGATCGATGAAGCATTCGTAGAGTTCATTAGAAATTATCTCAATCCATACTGGGAGCATCAGGTGAGTCAAAAAGATTACGAACAAACAAGTTTGTGGCAAGCCGCTTTCAGCAAAAAATCAGATAATTTAGACTCACAGCGAGAAAAGCTGTCTCGTGCCTACGAGGATTTCCGTGAGCGCGTTGCCCTACTGCTGACACAGATTCAACGTGAATTGCCCGCTCTTACTCTGCACGACATCACCCACATCGATGCACTGTGGCGTGTCGCATCCGAAATTGCCGGCCCTGATTTTCCACTGAATCCCGCTGAAGCCTTTGTTTTGGGCGGTGCATTTCTGTTGCACGATGCTGCGCATTGTCGCGCGGCCTTCCCAGGTGGAATTGCTGAACTTCGGCAAACCATTGAATGGCGGGATGCCGCCGCGCAACGAAAGCTGTCCGAGGCTCAACTGATGGAGGGTGGTTTAGATTTTCAAACGGTGCTATTCGACACTTTGCGAGTTCTCCACCCCAAACAAGCTCGCAAAATGCCATTTGCAAGATGGGGGGATGGTACAGGCAATCTGCTGCACCTTTTTCCACACGATGAGCTGCGGGAAGCCTATGGTCACATCATTGGAGAAATTGCGGAAAGCCACTGGTACAACCCGCACGAGTTGGAAGTTTTTGCTACAAGAATTCTTGCTGCTCCCGTGTACATTGCACCTGCGACGTGGACGGTCAACTCACTCAAAATCGCAGTCCTTTTGCGGGTTGCTGATGCTGCCCACATTGATGCCATGCGGGCACCCCGTCTTCTGCTGGCTATGAACCGCCCTAGCGGAATATCACAAGAGCACTGGCGCTTTCAGGCACGCCTACATCAGCCCAATTGCGACAAAGCGCGTGCGGAGCTAGCCTTTTCAGGAAGCCCTTTTCCTTCGACTGAACAAGACGCGTGGTGGCTTGCCTATGACGCAGCCTGCCTAGTAGACAAAGAGCTGTCGGCAGCCAATCATTTATTGCGGGATCACAGTCTGCAACAACTGGCGGCCAGAGAAGTCGCAGGTTTGCGTAGCCCCGAATCATTTGCACGCAACGTTCCCACAGAGGGGTGGCATCCGGTGGACGCATCCTTACGCATCAGCGACATTCAGTCCGTTGTAGAGCGTTTTGGGGGGGCCAAGCTGTACGGCGACAAACCGCACCTTGCCTTGCGTGAATTGCTTCAAAATGCTAGAGATGCCGTAATGTCCTGCCGGGCTATGGGGGGGCTAGAAGAAAATGAAGGTGCTATCACCGTTCAATTAGAAGAGCGTAATGGCGAAGACTGGCTCCATGTCACCGACACCGGTATCGGCATGAGTCGCTATGTGCTGGTGAATGTGCTGCTCGATTTTGGACGTTCACTTTGGAGGGACGCAGCACTACGGAGCGAGTGGCCTGGACTTGCTGCTACAGGTTTTGAAGCTGTAGGTCGCTTTGGCATAGGTTTCTTTTCGGTTTTCATGTTGGGGAAGCACGTCAAAATCACAACCCGACGGCAAAGTGCAAGCAATGGAAACGAAAACACCCAGTGGGTGCTCGAATTCTTAGGGGGCGTTGATTCCAGGCCTAGCTTGCGGGAGCCCTTGCCAGACGAGGCACTTATGCGGCATGGAACATGCGTATCGGTAAAGCTATTGGATAAAGCAAAATTGCTTCAAATTAGAAAAACCTCGCTAGATATCTTTAGCGGTTTGAGCAATACGAAAGAAGCCTCGCTGACGCTGGCGCAAGTAGTTGGTGCAGTGGCGCCAGCCTTGGAAGTCGATGTATTTACACAGGAAGAGAGCCACAAGAAGGTTAAAACAATTAGTGCTGGTGACTGGCGAGAAATGGAACCATTGAGCTTGATTGATCGCATAGCTCCGGGAAGAGTTGCTCTGTTCCCACAATGGGTATCTAATGACTTGAGCGTAGCCACAAGCAATCTCTCTGCAATGAACAACGCAGACGGCGAAATGGTCGGGCGTTGCGCGATTGTTGAAAATAATGACAGTCTCTTTGGACTGCAAGCTGGCATCGTTACCGTAGGAGGTCTACACGGCGGCGTTATCGCCGGTATAGCCGGCATAATGATCGGAAATCAGGCTGATCTCTTGAATCGCAGCGTGGCTATTCCCAAAGTTGAGCAAGATGCACTGGCCATATGGTCCGACAATCAGGCGAACTTGCTTCGGGTAGCCAAGCAGTTGACATGGAAAAGAAGTGCTAAGTTGTTGGCACTTGGTGCCGCATCTGACGAACTGCTGGTTATCACCCATGGCACTGAGGACTGGACAGGAAATCGGTTAGCTAATGAGCTAAGTAACTTCGACGAAATTTGGCTCCTTGAAGATAGGGAACTCCAATACGAGTCTGATTGCGACGAAGTGATGAAGGCAGATTTCGAGAAAAACCTTAATCTTGACCCCAAAGTCTTTGTGATCAAGAGCGGTGCTTCGCTCAATGAATTCATACATTCGACGCACTGGCCAAGCCCTTTTTTCAAGGATTGCCTCACCCAACCAAGCGCAGTTTTTGAGAAGATTGTTAATAGCGTTTGGCCTGACGGTGAATTGACAAAGGCTGAAGAGCAGGTTATCGGGCACGTTTCTGGCACTCCGATACGAAGAGACGTGGGAATCATCTGCAGAACCAAACGCGTCTCCGAAGCAGAGTAGCGAGCTCACCCAGCTTGCTTAACAGGCTGCTGAAATATTGGTCTGACCACACACGGCCAAGAACATCGACCGCTCAAAATGGGTCGAACGCTAACCACCGCCACTCGCAAGCAAGCAACGTAAGCCACCTTGACCGCTACAACCCCACACCGCAATTCCGGGCGATTGGCGGTATAACTGCGCACCTCCCGCCCTCCATGCGGAGGGGCCTGCAAGCCATCCATCCCGCCTGCAAACTCCCAATTTGATAGCTGCTAGCGCTTGCCCATCAAGCGTTTGAGCCACTTTTGACTCCAATCCCCATGTCTTTCCCTGCTTTCCTGCGTACGCGCTGGGCCGCGCTCCAGCCGCTGTGGGCGCGCATGCTGCAGCGGCCTGAAAAGCTGCTCTCGCTGCACAGCCTGCTCTGGGCGCTGATGGCGACCGGGCTGGCGCTGCTGCTGTATGTGCTGGTGCTGATCCCCTTCACGCCGGGCATCCGCGATATTCGCAAGGCCAAGACGGAGCAGCCGGCGCAGTTGGTGGCGGCGGATGGCAAGTTGCTGGCCGAATACCGCTGGGTGAACCGCGCCTGGGTGCCGCTTGCCGAGATTGCCCCGCCGGTGGTGGACGCGC
>JAGODZ010000296.1 GCA_017997975.1 Rhodoferax sp. | reverse complement strand
CTGGTGTTCAGCTGGTTTTACGACCCCAGCAATGGGCTGTTATTGCATGTGATGGACTTGTTTGGCATGGACCCCATCGCCGTGCTGTCCGACGAAGACTTGGTGACCTATGGCATCGTGGTGGCCGGGCTGTACCCCCAAACCGCGTACTGCATGATTTTGTATTTGACAGGTTTGAACAACCTGCGCCCTGACTTGATAGAAGCGGCTCGGTTGGAAGGCGCCAAGGGCTGGACGATGTTGTTCAAGATTGTGTTGCCTCAGCTGCGCCCCGCCACGTTCATTGCTGTGGTGGTCACCATCATTGGCTCCTTGCGCAGCTTTGACATGATTTCCATCATGACCCAAGGCGGCCCTTACGGCCAATCCAAGGTGTTGGCGTATTACATGTATGAAAAAGCGCTGAGCGAATACGGCTACCGCATGGGTTATGGCTCAGCCATTGCGACGGTGTTGTTCTTGCTCATGCTGGTCTACATCATCTTCATTCTTTACCGCGTCTACAAACAGGAACAGGAGACCGAATAATGTTCCCCACCCCCATTGAACGGACCTCCCGGTCCACCCAGCTGCTGTTCAAAATTGGCCTGCCTATCACCTTGCTGGTGTGGCTCTTGCCGATCATCGCGGTGGCGCTGACGTCCGTGCGCGGCGGTGCCGACCTGTCCAACGGCAATTACTGGGGTTTGCCCACCGAGTGGAAAGTGTGGGAGAACTACACCGCTGTGTTCAGCAACACGCCCTTGGCCACTTACATTTGGAACAGTTTTTTGGTGACGATTCCCACCGTCATTGGTGCGTTAACGCTGGCCTGCATGGCCGGGTTTGCCTTGGGGGTGTACCGGTTCAAGCTGAATTTGCTGGTGTTCTTTTTGTTTGTGGGCGGTAACTTTGTACCGTTCCAAATTTTGATGATTCCGGTGCGGGACATGAGCCTGAGCTTGGGGCTGTACGACACCATCACGGGGTTGGTGCTGTTTCATGTGGCGTTTCAAACCGGGTTTTGTACCTTCTTCATGCGCAACTTCATTCGCGACTTGCCTCGGGAGTTGATTGAAGCGGCCCGCGTGGAAGGCGCCAGTGAGTTTCAAATCTTCTTCAAGGTGGTGTTGCCCTTGGTGCGCCCTGCGGTAGCGGCGTTGTCCGTGCTGGTGTTCACCTTCATTTGGAATGACTACTTCTGGGCCACGGTGCTGATTCAAGGCAATCACGCCATGCCGGTGACGGGCGGCTTGAAATCGTTGAATGGCATATGGGTGGCGCAGTGGCATCTCGTATCCGCCGGGTCGATCGTGGCTGCCATGCCGCCGGTGTTGATTTTCTTCTTGATGCAAAAGCACTTTATTGCCGGTCTGACCTTTGGCGCGACCAAGGGCTGAGTTGAATTCTCCTTTTCAAACTATGCACAAATTACTCCGTCTGGATGGCACCCACTGCTGTGCCTTGGTTCAATTTGAGACGGGTCGCATTCCGGTCTGGCGGCATTTTGGTGCGTTGATTCCTCGCACGCCATTGCTGGCCCTGTGGCCGAGCGACAGGCTTAGACGGCTACCGCCCGGCAGCCTAGACCGGCTGGACGGTATTCCGATGCTGCCCGGTTTTGGCAATGGCCTGAGTCATGCGCCTGCGGTGCGCGCGCACCGGGATGGCGCCCACGCCGTGCAAGATTTTGTGTGCCAGTCTTATGAACAGTCAGAGGTCGACGGCGTACACACCTTGGTGTTGCATTTGGTGGATGGCACCAGCAACGCCGAGGTCGGGCTAGAAGTCACCTTGACGGTGACGATGCACAGCGCCACTGACCTCCTGTCGATTCACACCTTGGTTCGCAACTCGGGTCAACAGGTGGTGCAGTTGGACTGGCTTGCCGCAGGCACGGTTCCTATTCCCGCGCCCATGACCGAATTAGGGAGCTTCTCGGGCCAATGGGCGCATGAGTTTCAGTGGCAGCGGGGCCCGGTGCCGATGGCTGGTTGGCAGCAGCAGAACCGCCATGGTCGGACTTCGCATGAGTCGCCACCGGCCTGCTTTTTGATGACGCCCCATGCCGATGACTTGGGCGGCGAGGTGGTGGCCGTACAACTGGCGTGGAGCGGCAACCACTCCTTCGTACTGGACCGCAACGACGATGGCAGCTTTTTGCTGCAAGCCGGAGAGTGGCTCGCGCCGGGAGAAAAACGGCTGGCTAGCGGGGAGAGCGCCAGTTCGCCCATGCTGCATGTGACCTGGTCGAATCAGGGGCTTAACGGTGCCTCAGGCAATTTCCATCAGTTTGCCCGCCGTCACGTGGTGCGCTGGCCGAATGGCAGCATGGCACCACGCCCTGTGCATCTGAATACGTGGGAAGCGGTCTATTTCAACCACGATGACGCCACTTTGCGCGAGTTGGCCGTGCAGGCGGCTGCCATTGGCGTGGAGCGCTTTGTGTTGGACGACGGTTGGTTCCCGGGTCGCCCGGACGACCACAGTGGCTTGGGCGACTGGTGGCCTGATCCCGCCAAATACCCGCAGGGTTTAACGCCTTTGATCGAGCATGTGCTCGGGCTGGGCATGGCCTTTGGGCTGTGGGTCGAGCCTGAAATGGTGAACCCCGACAGTGAGTTGTACCGCCAGCACCCCGATTGGGCGCTGCAAGGTAGCGGGCGGCCTGCTCAGTTGGGACGCAACCAGTTGGTGCTGGACATTTCCCGCCCCGAGGTCAGCGACTACCTGTTTGAAAAACTACACACTTTGTTGTCGGGCAATGCCATTTCTTACTTGAAATGGGACATGAACCGCGACCTGGCGCAGGCTGAAGATGCGCAGGGCCGCATGGCCTATGGTCGCCAAGTCAAGGCGCTGTATGAATTGCTGGCGCGGGTGCGTGAGGCCTTTCCGCAGGTCGAGATTGAGAGTTGCGCCTCGGGCGGTGCGCGCATGGACCTGGGTGTTTTGCAGCACACACAACGCTTTTGGACCAGCGACAACAACGACGCCTTGTCGCGCGTGACGATCCAGGGCGGGGCGACGCGCCTGTTCCCGTTGGAAGTGTTAGGCGCCCACGTCGGCCCCGCACCTGCGCACTCGACCGGTCGCGCGCAAAGTATGGATTTCCGCTGTGCGGTGGCCCTGTTTGGCCACATGGGCGTCGAGGCGGATGTGCGCAAATTGGAGATCGGTGAGCGGGCCTCGCTGGCACGTTGGATTGCCCTTTACAAAGAGTGGCGGGGCGTCTTGCACTCTGGCGCGTTTCATCAAGGCAAAACGGTCAATGGCGTCTGGTGGCTGGTGCAAACCCCGAAGCGTTGTATTTTGGGGGTGTTCACCACGCAAGCGCCGTCGTCGCAGCACCATGCGCCGCTGCGCTTGCCCATGGTGACGGGGGACTCAGACTGGCGCTTGCGCCTGATCGGGCGAGCCGGCCTGGAGCGCGCGCGCGCCCAGGTAGACACCGGTTGGATGGAGGAACTGCAGGTGAGTGGACTGGCGTTGTCGGCGTCCGAATTGCGGGTGCTTGGTTTACCGCTGCTGAATATGAACCCTGAGTCAGCCCTCATTTTTTCATTAACGTCAGACCCGGTTTGATGACCCTAGAGGATGGATATGAACCCAACAAATACCAAACAATTTGCCAATTACCCCAGCTTGGCCGGGCGCACGGTCTTTGTCACCGGCGGCAGCTCTGGCATTGGCGGGGACATCGTCGTGGCCTTTGCCCGCCAAGGGGCCAAGGTCGGTTTTACCGGCCGCAATGCCGATGCCGCAGCCAAAGTGATCGCCGCCGCGAGTGCCGTTGGGCCCGTGCCTCTGTTTCTGAAAAGTGATGCTTCTGACGTGGCGGCCTTACAGCAAGCGATTCAAACCGTGGCCGCTGAGTTTGGCGACATCAGTGTGTTGGTCAACAACGTGGCCAATGACGAGCGCCATGAC
>JAGODZ010000295.1 GCA_017997975.1 Rhodoferax sp. | reverse complement strand
GACCTGCTCAAAGCGATTGTGGAGATTGCCCGCGAGCACGGTTTGGTTATTTTTGCGGACGAGGTGTACGACAAGGTGCTGTACGACGACGTGACGCACACGGCTATCGGAAGTTTGTCGGAGGATGTGCTGACCTTGACCTTCAACTCGCTGTCCAAGAGTTACCGTTCCTGCGGCTACCGCTCGGGCTGGATGGTGGTGTCGGGTGATAAAAAGCCAGCCAAAGACTACATCGAGGGCTTGAACATGCTGTCAAACATGCGCCTGTGCTCCAACGTGCCGGGGCAGTGGGCGATACAGACCGCTTTGGGCGGACACCAAAGCATCAACGAGCTGGTGAACGAAGGCGGGCGGCTGCGCCGTCAGCGGGATCTGGCTTATGAGTTGATCACCGCCATTCCGGGCGTGACGTGTGTCAAGCCCAGTGCGGCTTTGTACATGTTTCCCAAGCTGGATGCCACGATGTACCCCATCTCGGACGATCAAGAATTTTTCTTGGAGCTGTTGCAAGAAACCAAGGTCATGCTGGTGCAAGGCACGGGTTTTAACTGGCCCAACCCCGATCATTTCCGTATTGTGTTTTTGCCGCATGAAGATGACTTGCGCGAAGCCATTGGCCGGGTGGCCAAGTTTCTGGAAAGTTACCGCAAGCGCCACAGCAATTAGAGGATCACAAGATGCCTGCTGTTTGCTACTGATTCAATAGCTGCTTGCGCTGATTCCACTTGGGCTGTAGCCTGATTTACCATTTTTTTATTAAGAGTATTTATGAAACCGATTCAAGTAGGCCTGTTGGGCATGGGTGTTGTGGGCTCTGGCACCTTCAATGTGCTGCGGCGCAACCAAGAAGAAATCAAACGCCGCGCGGGTCGTGGGATTGAGATCACCATGGTGGCCGATCTGGATACCGCCCGGGCGCAGAGCTTGGTGGGCGAGGGCGTTCAAGTGGTCAACGACGCCCGTGCCGTCATTGCCAACCCCGACATCGACATCGTGATCGAGTTGATCGGTGGTTATGGCATTGCCAAAACGTTGGTGATGGAAGCCATTGCCGCTGGCAAGCACGTGGTGACCGCCAACAAGGCTTTGCTGGCGGTTCACGGCACCGAGATTTTTGCCGCAGCCTCCGCCAAAGGCGTGATGGTGGCGTTTGAAGCGGCCGTGGCCGGTGGTATTCCCATCATCAAAGCCCTGCGTGAAGGCTTGACAGCCAACCGCATCCAGTGGATTGCCGGCATCATCAACGGCACGACCAACTTCATCCTGTCCGAAATGCGGGACAAAGGACTGGACTTTGACACCGTGCTCAAACAAGCCCAAGCGCTGGGCTACGCTGAAGCGGACCCCACCTTTGACATTGAAGGGGTGGATGCCGCGCACAAGGTCACTGTCATGTCGGCGATTGCATTCGGCATTCCCGTGCAGTTTGACAAAGCTTATACCGAAGGCATTACCAAGCTGAGTTCGGTCGACATCACCTACGCAGAGCAACTGGGCTACCGCATCAAATTGCTGGGCATCACCAAGCGCACGGACGCCGGTATTGAGTTGCGTGTGCACCCTAGCCTGGTGCCCACCAAGCGCTTGATTGCCAACGTGGAAGGTGCCATGAATGCCGTGGTCGTGCAGGGCGATGCCGTCGGCACCACGCTCTACTACGGCAAAGGCGCGGGCTCTGAGCCGACCGCCAGTGCGGTCATTGCCGATTTGGTCGACATCGCCCGCTTGCACACCGCAGACGCTGCGCAACGCGTGCCGCATTTGGCGTTTCAGCCCAACGCCATGAGCGATTTGCCAATTTTGCCCATGAACGAGGTGGTGACCAGCTACTACCTGCGTCTGCGCGTGGCCGACGAGGCGGGCGTGTTGGCCAAGGTCACCGGTTTGTTGGCCGAGGCGGGCATCAGCATCGACGCCATGCTGCAACGGGAAGCGGATGAGGTGGGCGGCGAAGGCTCGACCCAAACGGACCTGATCATCCTCACGCACGACTGTGTCGAGGCCCAAATGAATGCCGCCCTGGCGCAAATGCAAAACCTGCCCACCGTGCTGCAACCCATTACCCGCATCCGCAAGGAAGAGTTGGCCTGATGAACTACCTGTCCACCCGTGGCGACACCACTCCCCGCCGTTTTTGCGACATCTTGCTCGAAGGTTTGGCACCCGATGGCGGCCTGTACCTGCCCGACCACTACCCGCAGGTGGACGATGCCACCCTGACACGCTGGCGTGTGGCCTACCAGACGCAAGGCTACGCGGCGCTGGCGTTTGAGGTGCTGTCGCTCTACATCGACGACATTCCCGCTGCCGACTTGAAGCACATTTGCGACACAACTTACACCGAAGCCGTGTTTGGCACGCCGGAAATCGTGCCCTTGAAAAAGGTTGAGGCGGGTTTGTATTTGGAAGCCCTGTCCAACGGTCCCACGCTGGCCTTCAAGGACATGGCCATGCAGTTGCTGGGCAATCTGTTCGAGTACGAACTGGGCCGCCGGGGCGAAGAGTTGAATATTTTGGGCGCCACCAGCGGTGACACGGGCAGCGCGGCCGAGTACGCCATGCGCGGAAAAAAAGGCGTGCGCGTCTTCATGACCAGCCCGTTCGGGCGCATGAGCCCGTTCCAGCAAGCGCAGATGTTCAGTTTGATGGACGAGAACATCCACAACATCGCAGTCGACGGCGTGTTTGACGACTGCCAAGACATGGTCAAAGCGGTGTCGAACGACCTCGATTTCAAACGCCAGTACAAGATTGGCACCGTCAACTCCATCAACTGGGCCCGCTTGATGGCCCAAGTGGTGTACTACTTTGCCGGTTACTTTCAGGCCACCCAAACCAATGCCGAGAAGGTGAGCTTCACGGTGCCGAGCGGCAACTTTGGCAACATTTGCGCCGGTCATGTGGCCCGCATGATGGGCTTGCCGATTGATCAACTGGTGGCGGCTACCAATGAAAACGACGTGCTGGATGAGTTTTTTCGCACCGGCGTGTACCGCGTGCGCGGCAGCGCCGACACGCATGAAACATCGAGCCCGTCGATGGATATCTCTAAAGCGTCCAACTTTGAGCGGTTTGTATTTGATCTGCTCGGTCGCGACGGCGCGCGGGTGAAAGCCCTGTTTGGTGCCGGTTTGACCCAAAACGGACGTTTCGATTTGTCGGCTGACCCGGCATTTGCCGAGGCGGCCACGCGGTATGGCTTTGCGAGCGGAAAAAGCGTGCACGCCGAGCGGCTGGCGACCATCAAAGACACGTTCGAGCACTTTGGCGTGATGGTGGACACACACACGGCCGATGGGCTGAAGGTGGCCCGTGAGCACCTGCAGGCGGGGGTGCCGATGATCGTGCTGGAAACGGCGCTGCCGATCAAGTTTGCCGCCACCATCGTGGAAGCGCTGGGGCGTGAGCCTGGTCGTCCGCCCCAGTTTGAGGGCATTGAGGCGCTGCCCAAGCGGGTGCTGCGCATGGCGGCGGATGTGGGTGCCATCAAAACGTACATCACCCAATCCTCCGCATGAAAGTGATCGGCATTGCCGGCTACTCCGGCGCAGGCAAAACGGCCTTGATTGAACGCTTGATTCCCGCACTGCAAGCCAGAGGCCAGCGGGTGTCGGTGGTCAAACATGCGCACCACCGCTTTGACATTGACCATGTCGGCAAAGACACCTACCGCCATCGTGAGGCCGGTGCTTATGAGGTGGTGATTGCCTCAGACCAGCGACTGGCGTTGATTCGTGAGTTTGAACAAGCCACCGAGCTGACCGTGCACCAGCTGATTGGTGAACTGAGTCCCGGTGTGGATTGGGTGCTGGTGGAGGGCTTTCGGGCCTGCGATTTACCGAAAATTGAAGTGTGGCGTCTCCTGAGCACCAAGCCTGCGCGCTACATGCATGACGATTTCGTTGTTGCCCTAGCCACCGACTCGCCCGAGGCC
>JAGODZ010000294.1 GCA_017997975.1 Rhodoferax sp. | reverse complement strand
ACATCGGCAAACGCATGCTGCTGGCCTGGGCCGAGGGCGTGCAGGGCTTGCGGGATGCGCGGGTGTATGCGGTGGGGGAGTGGAAGGCGGGGGAGGCGTTTGACGGGTTTTCTGCGTCGCCGAAGCACAAACTTAGTCAAGAAAAAATCGGACGATCACCACTGCTGGGAAAGCGGTAGTCCACACACCAATCAATAGCAATCTCCAGGCATACCAATGACCATCACCCTTGCTGCGCTGCTCAAAGACAGCGGCTACAAACTCACCCAATTCACGCCTGCGCAAATCAGCGCACTTGAGGCGTCAATCACGTTAAAGGAGACAGCCAAAGCGTCGGTTCCCTACGTGACTTGCCTAGTGCGTGGGAAACCTATCAAGCTCACCCCTGAAGAAGCCGTGCGCCAGCTGTACGTTATGGTGTTGTGCGGTGACCTGGGGTACCCCGTCAAACGCATTCAACTCGAATACGAGGTGACGTTTGGCCGCGAAAAGAAACGTGCAGACATTTGCGTCTTCGACAAAGACAAGGCTGATGCGCCCTACATCTTGATCGAGGTGAAGAAGCCCAAACTCAAGGACGGAAAGGAACAGCTCAAGAGCTACTGCCACGCCACTGGCGCGCCCATGGGTGTGTGGACCAATGGTGAGCAGATTTCTTATTACCACCGCAAAGACCCGAACTACTTTGAAGACATTCCGGCCATTCCATCCACGCATGAACGGCTGTCCGACATCCTGAGTGAGCGCTGGACGATTGACGACTTGGCTGCACGCGACAAGCTGGTTCACGAGCGCAAATCACTCAAAGACCTCATTCTGGAAATGGAAGACGAGGTTTTAGCCAATGCCGGCGTAGACGTTTTTGAAGAGCTGTTCAAACTCATCTTCACCAAGCTGTACGACGAGCTGGAAGGTGGTCGCGACAAAAAGCGCCACTTGGTTTTCAAGAACTATGGCGAAACCGAAACCGAGCTGCGTGACAAAATCCAAGGCCTCTTTGACAAGGCCCGCGGCCGTTGGGAAGGCGTTTTTTCGACGGACGCGAAGCTGGAACTGACGCCCAGCCACTTGGCGGTGTGCGTGTCCTCATTGGAAAAGGTCAAGCTCTTCAACTCCAACTTGGAAGTGGTCGACGAGGCGTTTGAATACCTCATCAATAAATCTAGCAAGGGTGAAAAAGGCCAGTATTTCACGCCGCGCTACGTGATTGATATGTGCGTGAAGATGCTCAACCCTACGGAGAGCGAAACGCTTATTGACACCGCCGCAGGAAGTTGCGGTTTTCCGGTGCACGGCATTTTTCACGTGTGGGAACAGATCATGAAAGAAGAGGGGCTGACCAAAAGCCACCTCTTCACCACCGAGAAAAAACCCGCGCGCTGCGAGGATTACGTGCGCGACAAAGTTTTCGCCATCGACTTTGACGAAAAAGCCGTGCGTGTGGGACGGACTCTGAATCTGATTGCGGGCGACGGGCAGACCAACGTGCTGCACCTGAACACACTGGACTACGAGCGCTGGGGCGAAAAAATCAAGGAAGAAGACTGGCTGGCTGTGTATGGCAACGGTTGGCAAAAACTGCGCAAACTGCGCGCCGCCAAAGACCACAACCGCGACTTTCAGTTTGATGTGCTCATGGCCAACCCGCCCTTTGCTGGCGACATAAAAGAAACCCGCATCCTGGCCAAGTACGACCTGGCACGCTCTGTCAGCTTCGACAAAATCGCCAACGTTGATCCTGATGACAAGAACATTGTCGATGCCCGCCAACAGGCCCCTGGCTTTGCAGAAGCCCTGCACGCTAGCCACGAGGTGATTTATCAAATTGCCGACGGCACCTACCGCAAGGTGAAGGTGAAGAACCAGAGCAACGTGGGCCGCGATATTTTGTTTATCGAGCGCAACCTGAGCTTCTTAAAGCCGGGCGGGCGCATGGCCGTCGTGTTGCCGCAAGGCCGGTTTAACAACTCCAGCGACAAATTTCTTCGTGAATATTTGGCCGCGCATGGCCGCATTCTGGCGGTGGTGGGCCTGCATGGAAATGTGTTCAAGCCGCACACCGGCACAAAGACCAGCGTGCTCTTTTTCCAGAAGTGGAACGACGACGCCCAAGCTGGCCCGCTGTGTCCCAAGGTGGACGATTACCCGATTTTCTTTGCCACCATGCGCGAGCCCAGCAAGGACAATTCAGGCGAAAAAATTTACCGACAAGGGCCGGACGGCAAAGCCTTGCTCGACAGCCACGGCCACCTGATCGTTAAGCACGACTTGTTCAACCACGACGGATTGACGGAAGACGGGATTGCAGAGGCTTTTCAGGAGTTTGCAAAAAAGGAGGGCCTGCCTTTTTTTCCCTGAGCCCCTTTGATGCTGCGCGGTATGCGCGGTTGTTGGAGGGGCTGGAGGTAGCGGAAGTCCTGCTGTCCGATCTGGAGTTCAGCGGTCGCTTGGATGCGGAGTACTACCGTCCTGCGCATTTGAAGGCAGAAACAATCGTTTCTCAACGCGGCGGCCTGCCACTTGGCAATGTGTGCGACTTTCTTATCGGCCCGTTTGGCTCAGCATTTACGGTCGAAAACTATTGCGATGAGCCGACGTACAGGTACATCCGAGGAAAAGACGTCAAGCAGATGGCGATTGCAGAAAATGACAACGTCTACATGCCTAAATCAGACTTTGATCGTCTTGCCAAATATTCATTGAAAGCAGGAGATGTGCTTGTTTCCGTAGTGGGAACTTTGGGGAACTCAGCATTGGTAGAGGCACAACACGTGCCAGCGATATTTAGCTGTAAAAGCACAGTTCTAAGAGCAAAAGGGATTGATCCACGGTATCTGATTGCGTATCTGAACTGCAGCTATGGTCGCAGTTTGTTGATGCGAAAAGAGCGTGGTGCAGTTCAAAAAGGTCTGAATCTTGATGACCTGAAATCACTTCTCGTATTTTCTCCAGACAAGCTGATGCAAACGAAAATTGCCGAGTTGCATCAACTCGCTGGACAGGCAGAGATCAATTCAAAGAATGCTCTTGCGAAAGCAGAGGAAGCACTATTGCAGTCGCTTGGATTGGCGAATTGGGAAACTCCAGAACCACTGAGTTATGTCCGTCACAGCAGCGAAGCCTTTGCGGCAGGTCGGCTGGATGCGGATTATTTCAGGCCGCGTGTACTTGCCTTGATGGACTTGCTGGGCCGCGATGGGCTCACGTTGGGCGAGGTGGCGCCCGCACGGCACGAAATTTTCAAACCACGTGAGGCAGGCGCCACGTTTGACTACATTGAAATTGGCGACATGCGCAATGACGGCACCGTGGGGGCAACCGAATTGGCCACAACGGATGCACCCAGCCGCGCCACGCAGCATGTGCGCGCGGGCGATGTATTGACATCTACGGTCAGACCGATTCGCCGTCTGTCTGCGGTGGTGGGGCCGACACAAGATGGTGCCGTCTGTTCGTCCGGCTTTGTGGTGCTGAATCCGATAAAGGTCTCGCCGTCTACGCTGGTGACGTATCTTCGCCTGCCTGGCATTTGCGAGTTGATGGACTTGCACACCAGCGCCAGCCTTTACCCGGCCATTTCAGAAAGGGATTTGCTGCGTCTGCCGATACCGCATATTTCGGAGGCTGCGCAACAGGCTATCGATACACAAGTGGGCGCTGCGCACTCGGCCAAGCAACGCGCCACTCAACTCCTCGAAGCCGCCAAACGCGCAGTCGAAATCGCTATAGAAGCTAGCGAAGCCGCTGCACTAGCGTATGTGCACGAGGTTGTTTCCACAGTGCATTGAGCGACAACAAAACCCGAGCTAGGAGAGGAGTCCATGGCTGAAATCACCCGCCGCCGCACCGGCGAACTGTTGCGCGAGCTGTTCAAGCTTTTGATGGCCGCGCCCGAGGGCTTGCAGGCCAGTGCGGCGTTGTCTGCACTGGCGGAGCGCGTGACCTTGA
>JAGODZ010000072.1 GCA_017997975.1 Rhodoferax sp. | reverse complement strand
CCATGGCGGCCTGCGAGCGCTTGGTTTGGTGGTTCTTGATGGCCTGGGCTTCGTCGAGCACGATGGTGTGCCACTGCACGGCTGAGAAGTGCGCCATCTCTTGCTGCAGCAGGCCGTAGCTGGCAATCACCAGATCGAAGGGTTGCAGATCGGTCAGTGTTTTTTGCCGGTCGCCACCGCCAAACACGATGACCTTCAGGGTGGGGGCAAACCGTGCGATTTCGCTTTGCCAGTTCAGGCAAACCGAGGTGGGGGCCACCACCAGCGCAGGCCCTTTCGGTGCGCGCTCCAGCAGCAGCGCCAGGGTTTGCACGGTTTTTCCCAGGCCCATGTCGTCGGCAAGACAAGCGCCCACGCCCCAGTGGGCTAGGCGGCTGAGCCACTGAAAGCCGCTGTGCTGGTAGTCGCGCAAATCAGCGAGCAAGGTGCTGGGCAGCACGCTCTGCAAATGGTCAAGTTCGCGCAGGCGGAGCAAGTGCTCTTTCCAAAATTTGTCGGTCTTGACTTTGCCCGCTTCATCGGCCAGCTCTTGCAAAGCCCCGGCCGCCAGCCGATGCACCCGCATCCCCTTGCCGCCGCGTTCGGCGTAGGCCTGTAATTCGCTCAGGCGGCGTCGAAAGGCGTCCGTCAGGGCCAAAAACTGGTTGCCCCCGAGGTGAATGAACCGCCCGCGCGCGTTGGCGGTCAGCGCCAGCAGCTTGCCCAAGTCCAAGACCTGCTGCTCGTCGAGGGTCAGTTCACCGCTCACGGTGAACCAGTCCACGTCGCGTTTGATCGTCATGGAGAACTGCGGGTGACCGAGTTCACGGCTGAGTTTGAACTTCTCGCCTTCCGGCCAGGCGATCACCACCTGATCGGACTGGGCCTGCAATTGCAACAGCAGTTCCAGGCACGCCTCGGTCTCCTCCACCAGGCGCTCACCATGGGTCTCGATGGCATCGCGCAGGACGGGGCAGGCCGCCACCAGCGCTTGGGCGGCGCTGACCTCCTGCGCCAGTTGGCGACGCGCTTGCAGGGGCTTGCCGGCGATCTCGGCAATCACACTCTCCGCCCCGGCGCCGGGCGCATAGTACGGGCCTTCGGTGGCAAAGGGACGCATCAGGAGTGTGACCCGCAAGCCTTCGCCAGCGGGCATCAGGTGCACATGCAGGCGCGTGTCAGCGGGTATTTGTTCGACGTTGGAGGGCAGTACATCCAGGTCCGACTGAATGGTGATGAGGGAGGAGATGGCGCGAATAGCGGCCAGCACCTGCTCTTTGGCCCGCACCGGCACCCGCAGCGACGCCCCCAGAATGTTGGCGATTTGGACGTGCTCTGCGGTGATGTTGATCACGCGCAAGCGCGTTGGGGTTTCTTTGATCACCAGCACGGACTCATTGCCAATCGGTGGCTGTAGGTGCAGCGTGAGTGTGTTTTTGTCCGTCTTTTTAATCTCCAACTCCACCTCACCCCGCACAATCTCGACCCGCACGCCCACCGGGTCCATCCAGAAAACCAAGGGGTGTCCGATCAGACAGGGCAAGGCATGGTCGCCGTCGAGCTCATACGTCACGCTACCGTAGTAGCCATAGTGGACTGGCTTGATCATGGCGCAGACCTTGCGGTCCTGTGGCGTCAGATAGTCCAGCGAGTCGGCATCTTCAAGCAAGCGCTTGAGGGCCACGGCACGGCCGCCGGTCCAAGCTGCCTTGCCCTTGCGCTTTTGCTCACGTGGGTGCAGCACCGTCTCCGCAGGGGATTGGAAAAGTTCCCAAATGAGCCGGGACTGCGCCGCACCGCTTGCCTCTGCCGCATCCCCCGTGGTGCTGAGCTTGGCCAGTGCGGCCAATTGGCGCTGCCAAGGTTCTTGTCGCTCAAACCAGTCGCGCAAAGGCTTCAGACCCAGTTTCTGGCGCAGTGGCGCAGCGCGGTCTAGAAACTCTAAATAGGACGGCTTGGTCTGCGGGCTTGTGGCAGACCTCAGTAGCTCTGCCGCCTGCACTGCGATGAAATGAAAACCTGCCGCCTCGGCTTTCATGCCCAGTTCGGCCAGTGACAGCTCTTGCAGCAGGTCTCGTGGGTTGCCGAGCCAGTCGTTGATCAAATAAACCAATAGTTGGCCCACTGGCTCCGTCGGTTTGGACAGATGGCGGTGATCATTGAGATGGATCGTCCCGTCATTGACACCGCTGAAGAGGTTCAAGTGGGTGAAGACTAACAAGTTGGCACCCGTGGTGCGCAAGCCCAGATCAATGTAGCTTTGCGCTTTCTTTTTCAGCTTGTCATCGTCGCTGCGCAGCAGTGCCAGCACATACAGGTAACTACAAAGCCCGCTGAACATGGCCTGACGTTTGCCGCTTTGCTGGCGCAGTGTTTTCAGTGCCGATTCAAAACCCGTGATGGCCCTAGTCAGATCACCCTTGAGCAACCAGGCGGCACTGCGAACGAATTGCGCACCGGCATCGTCGCGCGAGCCCACCAGTTCAATCGCTTGATCAACCCGCCCACACAACAGGCCATGCTCGGCATACACGGCCATAAAAGTCAGCGTGTGGGTGGGTGACGCGCCCAGCACGCGCTGCACGGCCTGCTCCAAGGGTGCCACCGGAGCCAGGCGATTCAAGGCATCACGCAACAGGTGGGGTAGCACTTCTTCTTGCACTTGGGGCAGCAGCAGGCCCAAAAAGTCGGGGTCAAAGGGGCGACCGAAGAGTTCGAGGTAGGGGTGCGCATCGTCGGTAGATATGAATTCAGAAAAAGACCGAAAGCACAGGCGCACCTCATCCATATCGCGTTGGCGTAACAGGGCCATGCGCAGCATCATGCGGGAATCCTGTGCATTTTTGGGATGGGGACGACCCATCGACGATTTACCCTGAGTGACCGCGTCAACAGCGTCACAGATTTTGGTAAAAGTGCCCTCTGTCATGGCGACTCTGAGTGCGTAGGCCTCTATGGCGCTGGTGCAGCGGAATTCACCCGTGCGGGCTTGCTCCACCAAGCCCACCTGTATCAGAGTCGATAAGAGGTGATCTATGGTGGTATGGGTGTAGAGCGTACCGGCTTGCGAGCGAAAACCGCCCTTGCTTAAATACGATGCCAGTCGGCTCTTGTTGGGCATGGGCCCCACCAGAGCCAAGATGGCCACGACCCGTTTTTCGGTGGCATGCAATTCGCCAAAGCGGGCAATCAAATCAGAGGGAGTCATATTTTTTGTAGCGATTCAGGGTCGAAGGGGTACGCAAGTGTTTAACAACCAGTTTAGAGCCTGGGAACAGGCTTCTTCATCGTTCATACCCACGGTCGCGGTGTCTCAGTGGCACCGTGATACGGCCATTCCTTCACCCACGCGCTGAGCGCATCCGCCACGCTGGTGTGGTGCGCGGGCAGGCCCAGCACGCGGGCGGCTTGGTTCAAGGCCTCTAATGCGGCGATTGGGTTGCGGGTGTCCAAGGCCATGGCCCCATTTTGTTTGGACAGTTTTTCACCGTTGTCACCGCACACGAGGGGCGTGTGCAGATAACGTGGCGTGGGCAGGCCCAGGGCGTGCTGCAAGACGATTTGTCGGGCGGTGTTGTCGGTGAGGTCTTCACCGCGCACCACGTCGGTGATGCCTTGGGCGGCGTCGTCCACCACCACGGCCAATTGGTAGGCAAAGCAGCCGTCGGCCCGCTTTAGCACGAAGTCGCCCACGGCGCTGGCCACGTCTTGCTGCTGGGGTCCGAGACGGCGGTCGGTCCAGTGGGTGACTGTGCTTGTGCTCGTACTTGTATTTGCTATCAAATCAGTAGCTACTTGCGCAGGTGCTGATTGGGTTAGAGGGCTATTTTGCTTAAAAATATCGGTGTGCAGCCGCCAAGCTCGGGGCAGTTTCCCTGCCAGGCCGGTGCGGCAAGTGCCGGGATAAATGAGTTCGCCATGGCGAACGCGCTTCGTCCCACGGGTGTTTAACACCTCCGCGATGTCTTTGCGGGAGCAGCCACAGGGGTAGGCCAGACCGCGCTGCACCAAGGTGTTCAATGCGGATTGGTAAAGCGTGTGGCGTTGGGACTGCCAGACCAGGGGCTGGTCGGGCGTCAAACCACAGGCACTGAGTTGCTGCAAGATGACCTCGCCTAGGCCAGGCAGGCAGCGCGGCGTGTCCACATCCTCTAGGCGCACCAGCCACAGCCCGCCGTGGGCACGGGCGTCCAGCCAGCTGGCCAAGGCCGCCACCAGTGAGCCGGCATGCAGCGGGCCGGTCGGGGAGGGGGCGAAACGGCCCAGGTAAGGGCTTGTAGATTCAGTGCGCATGGGACATTAAAAAACGCGGCACAGGGCCGCGTCAGCGTTTCAGTGGAAAAGGCGGTGTGAATCAGCAAACGGCCAATGCGAGTTCTAGGCCGGATACAAAAGCATCCTCTACCCGGTTGCCCAGGCACCAGTCACCGCACAGGCCCACGCCGGTTTTGGCGTCCCACAAATGGCTTTTGCCCAAGGGTTGAAGCGTTTTGGCATACGCCCAGCGTTGCGTGTCTTGGTAGCTGGGTTCTGCACGAATGCCGGTCACTTCACCAAAGGCTTTGAGCAGTTTGGCCTGCACGCGGGGCGCGTCGTCGTTGAGGTGCTCTTGCGACCACGCCGCGCTGGCCTGCACGGTCCAGCGCTCCACGCCCCCCCGGCCGGGTTTGGAGGATTCACGCGCCAACCATGCCATGCGGTGGTGCGTGCTGCGTGCGGCATTCCACTGGGGGCCTAAGGTCGAAAAACCGGGCTGCATCGCTTGCGGAAAGGCCAACATCAGTGTCCAGCAAGGCGCCACCTGGACTTTGTCGATTTGCTTGCTCAGGTTGGGTACCAATTTAGAGTCGTTCAACAGCACTTGCGACTGCGCCGCTGGCATGGCCAGCAGCACGCCGTCAAAGCCCGAGAAAACATGCTGCTCATCGTCGGGGCCTTGGGTGTGGAGTTGCCACTGTTTGGCGTTGAGCGCGTCGCGTGCAATCAGATTGACCCGCGTCTTCAGTTCGACCTGTTGCGCTGCCACCAAGGCGTGTGCCCAAGCGCTGGGCAAGGCTTTCATGCCGGGGGTGGCGACCCAATGGGTTTCGCTGGTGGGGCGGTCCGCTTGGGCGATGCGCCCCATTTCATCCAAGACTCGAATGGTGGTGGCGCTCCAGCGCTTGCAAACACCGGGGACGGTGTCCAAGGCCTGTTGAAAGCGAGCGTCTCGCACGGTGAAATACTGCGCCCCATGGTCAAAGGTGCCAAAGGCGCTGTCGCGCGTTGCCATGCGTCCCCCCACCCCCCGGCTCTTTTCAAATAAGGTGACTTGGTGACCCGCTTGCACCAAGGTTCGCGCGCACACCACGCCTGCCATGCCGGCGCCGATGACGGCAAAATGTTTGATGCGAGTTTGGGGTTTTGATTTGGAAGTGCTCATGGAAGGTATCTCCAATTGTTGTTGTGCCAAGTGCACTTTACACCCCCCGGTGATGGGCGAGCAAAGCCACGCGAGTCGCTGGGCTTTCGAGTTGCGTGAGCCACCACTGCATGGCACGCCCCAGCGTGGTTTTCCCCGTATCTCGCCAAGCGTAATGAATGGACACGAGACGTTTGGGGCGCTCCACGGCTTTCACCACCAAACGCCCGGTTTGCACAAACGGGTGTGCCATGCAGTCAGGTACAAAACCAGCACCCAGTCCGCGCAGCTGCACGTCAAGCTTGTCGTGCATGGTGGCCACGGTGAACACATCTTGCCCGCCCAACAGGCCAAAACTCAGTCCACCGCCCCGCGTCACCGTGTCTGCCACCGCGACGGCACGGTGTTGTCGAATCAACTCATCGCTTAGCGGTTCTGGTGCCTTCGCCAACGGGTGATGCGGTGCCACGGCATAAACAAAGTTCACCTCGCCCAGAGCTTGGGTCAAGATGCTGGCATGGGTGCCCGCATCGGTGACCCCCAGGGCCAGGTCTGCTTGACCCGAGGTGAGCGCCTCCAAGGTGCCCGAGAGTGTTTCATCGCGCAGCTTGATGCGTGTGGGTGGGTTGAGGGAGAAAAAGCTCTCGCACAACTCCATCACCGTGGATTTGGCGATGATGGTGTCGATGGAAATGGTCAGTTGAGGCTCCCAACCCGTGGCGACCCGTTTGACCCGGTTGGCCACGGCATCCATCTCTTCCAACAGACGCGAGCCTTCGCGAAGCATCTCAGCACCCGCTTGCGTGAGGCGAGCTTGGCGCGAACTTCGGTCGTACAAGAGCACGTCCAGCGCGTCTTCAATTTGGCGCACACGGTAGGTGAGGGCGCTGGGCACCACGCCCAACTCGCGCGCTGCACCGGCAAAACTGCCTGTTTTAGCGATGATTTGAAGCATGAATAACGCGTCTGGCGTCAACACATCGCGAGGAGTTTGCATGGCGGGTCTTCTTGAGTTCGAATATTTTGAATGATGCCATCAAAGCCCATGGAGGTAAAACCCAACAAATCACCTTAAAGTTCAGTCTTCGATTACCGACCCAACTCACTGAAAGGCAGTTCATGCTCACGATTCGAAAATCCAAAGACCGAGGTTATGCCGACCATGGCTGGCTCCAGTCGCAGCACAGCTTCTCATTTGCTGAATATGACGACCCCAAGTTCATGGGGTGGGGCAATCTGCGGGTGATCAATGAGGACTGGATTGCTGCGGGTAAGGGCTTTGGCACCCATGGCCACCGCGACATGGAAATTGTCACCTACGTGCTGTCGGGGTCGTTGGCTCACCAAGACAGCATGGGCAATGTCAAAGCCATTCCGCCGGGTGACGTGCAGCGCATGAGTGCAGGCACGGGGGTGCGGCACAGTGAGTTCAACCACGCGCCTGACGCCACCACCCATTTGCTGCAAATCTGGGTTGAACCCCAGGTCAACGGGGTAGAACCCAGTTACGAACAAAAGACCTTTACGGACGCTGAAAAGCAAGGGGTGTTGCGTTTGGTGGCCTCTCCCAACGGGGAACAAGGTTCTGTGACGTGGCATGCGGACGCCCGTCTCTACGCGGGTTTGTTGGATGGCGCGCAATCAGCCATGCTGGCTTTGCAGCCCTCACGCAAAAGCTATGTGCATTTGGTGCGGGGGACGTTGAGCGTCAATGGCTCGATACTGACCACGGGTGACGCCGCTTTGATTGAGGGCGAGTCTGAACTGAGGCTGGCCCACGGCGAAGATGCCGAGGTGCTGGTGTTTGATTTGTCCGCTTAACGCCCTTTAATTCATCCCCTTGTTGATCAACGGCCTTGCCGGCTTTGCTGGCAAGGGCATCATTTTTTACTTTTTTCTAAAAAACGGATATTCCCATGGCAAACACAGCCGTTGTATTTCATTCCGGTTACGGCCACACCCAGCGCTTGGCCCAGTTTGTGGCCGAGGGGGCGGGCGCGCAGTTGGTCTCTATTGATGCCGATGGCAATCTGTCCGAGTCGGATTGGGCCACGCTTGACGCCGCCGATGCGATCATCTTTGGCTCGCCCACCTACATGGGCATGGCGTCTTGGCAGTTCAAGAAATTTGCGGATGCCTCCTCCAAGCGGTGGTATGTCGGTGCCTGGAAAGACAAAGTCGCAGGAGGTTTCACTATTTCAGCCAACCTGAGTGGTGACAAATTGTCCACCCTTCAGTACTTCATGACCTTGGCCATGCAGCAAGGCATGGTCTGGGTGGGTCAGTCGGAGTCAAACGACGGCACCCTCAACCGCCTTGGGTCCAACTGTGGGGTGATGGCGCAAGTGGGCCAAACCAGTCCTGCCGCCGATATTCCCCAGGGCGACTTGGAGACAGCCAAGGCCTACGGCCAGCGCGTGGCAGAGCTTGCCGTCAAATTATCGAAAGTCAGATAAAGCCTCAGGCGGGGCGCCTTGTCCGGCCCGCCTGCCAGTTGTCAGCTTGAAGTGCTGGGCGTCACGGTCAACAGGTGGGTGTCCAGCGCCCGTCGCTCGTCAAACACAAAGCAGCCGCCTTGGTAGTGGGAGCCGTCGGTTTCTTCAAAGTACTTGAGAATGCCACCTTCGAGCTGGTACACATGGTCCAGCCCCGCTGCCTGCATCAGAATGGCCGCTTTCTCACAGCGAATGCCGCCGGTACAAAAGCTCACCACGGTTTTCCCCACCAACTCGGCTTGGTGGTCTAAGAACGCTTGTGCAAACTCGGTGAACTTGTCGATACGCCAGTCAATGGCACCCTCAAACGTCCCCTGATCAACTTCAAACGCGTTGCGCGTGTCCAAGGTGACAACCGGGCGCCCCGCATCGTCCACTCCCGCGTCCAGCCAGCGTTTGACGGTTTCAGGCGACACCGCTGGCGCACGACCGCTGGCCGGGCGAATGGTGGGGTGGTTCATGCGGATGATTTCGCCCTTGACTTTGACCAGCATCTTTTTGAAGGGCTGCTCTGCCGACCAGCTTTCTTTGGGGTGGATGTCAGCAAACCGCGCATCGGTTTGCAAATCGGTCACAAACCCTTGAATGGCCGCAGACGGTCCCGCCAGAAACAGGTTGATGCCTTCTTCGGCCAGCAGAATCGTGCCTTTCAGTGCACGGGCAAGGGCACGTTCTAGTAGCGTCTCACGCAGCGCATGAGCGTCTGGAAGGGGGATGAATTTGTAGGCTGAAATGTTAAGAATGTGGTTCACAGACCGATTTTAAGGAGTCCATCGGGTTGAAACGCTTGCTTTGGCCAACTTTTAGGTGGAACAAGACGTTTGGCAAGGCAAAATCAATTGATTTGAATCCCTCAAAATACCAAGATCGCGCTTATGAACCGTTCATTGCTGGTGTTGACTGTGCTGGGATGGACCGGTGTGGCCGCTGCGCCGTTGCCTGAACCGCTGTCGGAAAAAGACTTTTTCACCGAAATGCCCATCGTGCTCTCGGTGTCGCGCTTGCCGCAGCGCTTGGACGACACCCCGGGTGCAGTCACGCTGTTGGATCGCGACATGATTCGACTCTCAGGCGCGCGCGATGTGGCGGACCTGCTGCGTCTCGTGCCCGGGTTTCAAACCAGTACCTCTTTTGAAACCGGAGCGCCGCTGGTCAGTTACCACGGTGGTTTTGACAGTTATTCGGCGCGGATTCAGGTCTTGGTCGATGGTCGCTCGACTTACTCGCCCTATCTTTTTGGCGGCGTGGGCCCGGGTTTGCAGGCCGTGGCCCTAGAAGACATTGAGCGCATTGAGGTGTTGCGGGGGTCCAATTCGGCCGCCTATGGCGCGCGCGCCATGTTGGGGGTCATCAACATCGTGACCCGACACACCTTGGACACGGTGGGTGCGCAGGCCTCTTTAGGTGCCGGAGAAAACGGCATTCGTGATGGGCAAGCCCGAATCGGTTGGGGCTCCGCTGATGCCAGTTACCGCCTGACGGTGGATCGCCGGGCAGAGCAGGGCTTGGCGGGGGCTAACGGCCATAACGCCATCAGCCGGGTGAATTGGAGAGCCGATCTGAGACGCTCCGCCGAAGATGAGTTTCAACTGAGAGCCGGGTCGGTGTCGATTGATTCCGGCAATGGGTTTGCGGCACGCCCTGACGACCCCCTGCGCGATCGCTATTTTGGATCGGGATTTGCGCAGCTCGACTGGCGGCGAACCCTCAGCGAAGATGCCGATGTGGCACTCACGGTGGCGCACACCGAAGAGTCCCATCGCGATAACTTTGCCTTGTCATTGCAGTCCTTTGGGCTCAACGACAGTGTGGCGGTAGATTTTGGCGGTCGGGCGGTGAATGACTCGTTGATGGTGCAGCACACTTGGCGCGCCAGCCCCGCTTTGCGAGTGGTGTGGGGGGGCGAGTTGCGGCGGGAAGAGGTGCAGTCCAAACCACTTTACGATACAGATGCCCCCGTGGTGACCCGTTTTACGCGCTTGTTCGGCAACGCCGAGTGGCAATTTTTGAATGACTTTGTTTTGAACACTGGCGCAATGGTGGAGCAGAGCTCGCAAAGCGACACCACTTTGGCACCCAGAGTCATGCTGAATTGGCATGTTGCACCTGGCCATACCCTGCGTGCGGGCCTCTCCAAGGCCTATCGACCCCCCAGTGCCTTAGAGAAATTTGGCAACATCCGTTACAGCCTGAAGGGCCAAACCTTGAAGGTGATCACTGCGGCACGCGGAAACATCGAGCCTGAAAGCCTGTTGACCCGGGAGTTGGGGTATTTGGCTCGTTTGCCCCGGCTGGGGATGGACCTCGATGTTCGTGTGTTTGAAGAGCGAATTGGTGGCTTTGTTCGGCAGACCACGTACCCCCTCACCACCGGCTCTCTTCTTCCGTCCCGCCCGATAGATTATGTGAATGACGAGGATTTCACGATTCAGGGCGTGGAGTACCAACTCAACTGGCAACCTTGGCGTGATGCGAAATTGTGGGTGGGGCAAGCATTCACCGACGTGCGATCCAGGGACTTGGGCTCGGCCAAAGCGGCACCCAGAATCGCGACCTCCTTGATGCTGACACAGCGCCTGCCAGGCGGCATGGATTTGAGCCTGATTCACCAAGAGAGTAGCTCGGTGACACCCCAAGGAGCGGGTATCGGAAACGCCCGTTTGATCTCACGAACCGACCTGCGCCTAGGGGTTCCCTTGCGTTGGGGGCGTCAAACCGGAGAAGTGGCCTTGGTGGTTCAAAACTTAGGGTTGCCTTTTAAAGATTTCGGTGAATTTTTCCGCTTTGAGCGTCGCGCTTTCATCACGCTGCGGCTAGAAAACTGAGTCTGACCCCACGCTGATGCGTCGTCACCTTCGCCCCTTTGTTGTCCTGCTGGGCTGGCTGCTCAGTGCGAGTGCGTCCATGGCCGCCAGTGTGCTTGTCGTGAGCAGTGAACGCAATGCAGCCTACGGGGAGGCCGCTGAGTCGCTGATGACCGAGTTGGAGCGCGGCGGTGTCGCGCGCACTGAGGTGAAATTCGTGACGGTCAGCGAGTGGGGGGAGGGCGGTGATCGATCCTTCAAGCTGGTGGTGACGTTGGGCTTTGAAGCTGCCCAAGCCTTGGTGGCCTCTGAGGCGCGCCCACCCGTCCTTAGCGCGTTGCTGCCCAGAAGCAGCTTTGAGCGGATTCTTCGGGTCAGCGGTCGCAAGGTGTCTGGCCAGCTGTCAGCAATTTACTTAGACCAGCCTTTGAGCCGCCAAGTGGCTTTGATTCGACTGGCACTGCCCTCCGTGCGACGCGTGGGAGTGTTGTGGGGAACCGAGTCGTTCATTCACGCGCCTGCTCTTCGTTCATTGGCGCCTTCGAGTGGCTTTCAGTTCGTGGAGGCCAACGTGATTGCAAGCGAACCCTTGTTTCCTGATTTGAAACGTGTTTTGGATGACTCCGATGTGTTGCTGGCCTTGGCGGACCCCACGGTCTTTAACAGCAACACGATTCAGAACGTGTTGCTGGCATCGTTCAGGGCACGGGTACCCGTGCTGGCCTTTTCACCGGCCTACGTTCGTGCGGGCGCCTTGATGGCCTTGTATGTGACGCCCACCCAGGTGGGGCAGCAAGTGGCCTTTGTCGTGCGGGGGGTGTTGCAAGGCAAACCTTTGCCATCGTCGCCTTCCTACGCTCAGAATTTCAGTGTTGCAGTGAATGAACATGTGGCTCGGTCGCTGGGGTTGGCTTTGGATGCAGACGGGCTCGCGAGCCAACTGCGTCAACGCGAGGGCGCGCCATGAAACCCTTCGACATCCAGGCGCGGATGCGACTGGCTGCGGTGCTTCCGGTGATGGTGATTGCCGTTCTTTTGGCCACTCTTTTTCTGGGTGCGCGGGTCGATGACCTGGGGCAGGCCCACAGCGAGCGCGCCCGCTCCATCGCGCGGCAAATGGCAACGGCCAGTGAATACGGTTTGTTTTCTGCCAACGTCATGCATTTGCAGGGTATTGCGGCAGGGGCCCTGCGTCAAACCGACGTTCGATCGGCCCTCATCCTCAATGCCCAAGGCGCGGTGCTGGCCACTGCAGGGCAGCCAAGCTACCCCTTGCCTCCATTGGTAGGCCTTGAGGGCGAGCAGCATGACGATCTTCGACGGACCGATGTGCTGTGGCAACCCGTGATGGAAAGTGCGCTCAACGTCGATGGCTTGTTTGACGTCCCAGAAGCAGGCCAGCGTGCAAAACCCCGTCTGTTGGGGCATGTCGTTCTTGAGTTTTCCAGGGTGGCGGTGGACCGACGCGAGCGTGAGATGCTGTGGTTGGGCTTGGCTGTGACGCTGGTAGGGGTCGCACTGGGGGCTCTGCTGGCCAGCCACCTTAGTCGAGGCGTTGTGACACCGATTTTGGGTGTGTTTGATTTGGTAGGGCGCATTGGTCGGGGAGAGTTGTCGGCGCGTGCGACTTTGCGAGCGAACGCCCCCCTTTTAGAGTTACAGCAGGGCATCAACCAAATGGCAGAGCGCCTAGAGCGGGGGAGAGACGAGTTGGAGCTGCGTGTGGTTGAGGCCACGGCGGCTTTGCGAGAAAAAAAAGAGGAGGCCGAGTCGGCCACCCTGGCCAAGTCACGGTTTCTGGCGGCGGCCAGCCACGATTTGCGCCAACCCACCCATGCGTTGGGCATGTTTGTCGCCCGTTTGGCGCAACTGCGCCATGACGCCGACACCCAAGAGCTGATTGGCAATATGGAGGCCTCACTACAGGCCATGCAAGATTTGCTAGAGGGCCTGCTCGACGTCTCCAAACTTGATGCGGGCGCGGTCCCAGTTCATTGTCGCGCAGTAGCTTTGGGCGATTTGTTTGCCCAGTTGCAAAGCAGCGCCGTGCTGAGCGCAGCAGAGAAG
>JAGODZ010000071.1 GCA_017997975.1 Rhodoferax sp. | reverse complement strand
AGCGCCAAATGGATAAGCCACTGCGCTTTTCACTTTGAAAGTTGGCCGTCCACGATGAACTCGCCACCTTCAAACCCGAGGCCACATACGGCTGTTAGCTCCCTCTTTTGCCCGGCGGGGCGAGAGACGGCGGGGGGAGTGAGTGGGGGTTGTAGCGCAAGAATTGCTGCACTTTCAATAGCTGCTCGCGCAGGTCCAGCTTGGGCTAGCGGCCTAAACCTTATAAATCTTCGCAGTGACTCATCGCCCCCATCTCCAAACAGAGCCGACACTTTTGATCTCGGTGCGTGCCATTGGGTGTCGCCACCCCCGTGAGGTCGGTGGCTAAGATACCGAACCTTATGAACTCTTTAACCGATAGCGTGGTGACCGCGCTGCACCTCATAGCCTCTCTGGACGCCGGGCTTTGGGTCATTGTTGGCCGCTCTTTGGCGGTGAGTGCTGCGGCCTGTGCGATCGCGTGCGTGCTGGGGTTGGCCTTGGGCGCTTGGCTTGGCGTGGCGCGTTTCAGGGGGCGGGGTGTGGTGCTGACCGTGCTGAACACGTTTTTAGCGGTGCCCTCGGTTGTCGTGGGGCTGGTGGTTTACCTGCTGTTGTCGCGCACCGGGCCGCTGGGCTTTTTGGGCTGGTTGTTTTCATTCAAGGCCATGGTGCTGGCGCAGGCCTTGCTGGTGTTGCCCGTGGTCACTGCCTTGACTCGCCAAGCGGTGGAAGATGCTGAAGCCGCTCACGGGGAGCAACTGCAGTCTTTGGGCGCGCAACCGTTGTTGCGCAGTGGGTTGCTCGCCTGGGACGAGCGTTACGCCATGTTGACCGTGGTGATCGCTTCGTTTGGACGGGCCATTTCTGAGGTCGGGGCGGTGATGATGGTGGGTGGCAACATTGATGGCTTTACCCGCGTGATGACCACTGCCATTGCGCTGGAAACCAGCAAGGGTGATTTGCCACTGGCTTTGGGCTTGGGCTTGGTGCTGCTGGGCGTGGTGCTGTGTTTGAACGCATTGATTGCCGTGATTCGGTATGGGCGTGAGCGGTTGGAATACGGCGAGCCTGCCCGCAGTGCGCCAAGGTCTTCCCCCACTCAGTCAATCGTTGGGGCGTCTTCTTGACTCCGGTTTGTCAACTCACTTCGGTTGATGTTCACTTGGGTCGCGCCGGACGAGCGGTGCGCGCCTTGACTGACGTCAGTTTGGCGATTCACCCCGGCGAGCGTGTGGCGTTGGTGGGTGCCAATGGCGGTGGCAAAAGCACTTTGTTGCGGGTGATGCATGGCTTGATTGCGCCCACTGCCGGGCACTTGACGCGAGACGCCGAGGCTCGCCAAGCGATGGTGTTCCAGCGGCCTCACCTGATGCGTTTGTCGGTGCAACGCCACATTGCACTGGGACTGTGGTTGCGCGGCACCGCTTGGCGTGACGCCAAGCCCTTGGCATTGGCGGCGCTGGCCAAAGTGGGCTTGAGTGACTTGGCCTTGCGCTCGGCGCGGCAGTTATCGGGGGGGCAGCAGCAGCGAGTGGCCTTGGCCCAGGCGTGGGCTTTGAGCCCGCAAGTGCTGTTTTTGGATGAACCCACCGCCAGCCTAGACCCTCATGCCAAGCGGGACGTCGAGGCGCTGATTGCCGCATTTGCTGATCAGTCTGCAGCGGTGACCTTGGTGTTTGCCAGCCACAACCTTGGGCAGGTCAAGCGATTGGCCAGCCGGGTGATTTACTTGGAGCAGGGCCGGGTGTTGGCCGACCTGCCCGTGAACGATTTTTTTAGTGGGTCGCTGCTGCAAGTGCACTACCCCGAAGCCCATTTATTTATCAAAGGAGAAACCGCGTGATTCAGAAGTTGTTGCCAAAGAATTTTAAGTCTTTTACCCCTCTTTCGCTTATCCAGTGTGCAACAGTAGCTACTGTTTTAGTAGCAACATTTGGCGTGCAGGCGCAGTCGATTGTGGTGGCATCGACCACCTCCACCGAGCAGTCGGGCCTCTTTGCGCATGTGTTGCCTGAATTTAAGAAGGCCCAAGGCATTGAGGTGAAAGTCGTGGCCTTGGGCACCGGGCAGGCCTTGGACATGGGGCGTCGCGGCGACGCTGATGTGCTGTTTGTGCACGACCAAGTGGCGGAAGAAAAGATGGTGGCGGAGGGATTCGCGGTCAAACGCTTTCCTGTGATGTACAACGACTTTGTGCTGGTCGGCCCTGCCGCTGATCCGGCCAAAACCAAGGGCGCCGACATTGTGGAGGCCTTGAAAAAGGTGGCGGCGTCCCACAGCACCTTCATCTCCCGAGGCGACAAGAGCGGCACCCACGCTGCTGAGTTGCGGTTTTGGACTTTAGCCACGCTGCAAGATGCCAAGGGCCCAGGTTACAAAGAATGTGGTTGCGGCATGGGCCCGGCGCTGAACATCGCCTCCAGCAGTGGGGCTTATGCGCTGACCGATCGGGGAACTTGGCTGAATTTCAAAAATCGGGGCGACCTAGCGATCTTGGTGGAGGGCGACAAACGCCTGTTCAACCAATACGGCGTCATGCTGGTGAACCCTGCCAAACACGCGCACGTGAAGGCGGTGGATGGCCAGAAGTTCATTGATTGGGTCACGTCACCCAGCGGACAGTCGGTGATTGCCAGCTACCAAATCGGGGGCGAGCAGTTGTTTTTTCCGAACGCTGGCAAGTAAGCGGAGAAGGCACGTACGGGGTTGACTGCACAGGCCGCTTGTTGCGCTCAACCCATTGACGTCACTGGGGGGTGTAGAAGGTGAATCTATTTTTACCAGCCGCTTTGGCGCGGTACATGGCTGCATCCGCTTGCTGCAGGAGCTCGTCTGCACTGTGGTTGGCGTGATCGTTGAGCAGGGCAATGCCAATGGACGCCCCGAGCTGAGCCCCCTTTTCCTGCAGACCTGGAGGAAGTTGGATCGCCTGAATCACGCGCTGCGCCAAGTGCGCCACCTCTTCCCTGTTCTGCGGGTTTTCAATCAGCACAATAAATTCGTCTCCACCCAAGCGCGCCACGGTGTCTGAGGCACGAAGCATGGCTTGAAGTGTGCTGCCCACGGTTTTCAGCACGTCGTCTCCTGCGGCATGTCCCCACTGATCATTGATGGCCTTGAACCCGTCCAAATCCACGAAACACACCGCAAGATTTCGTTTTTCCCTGCGAGCGCGTGCAATGGATTGATGAAGACGTTCCAACAGCATGTGCCGGTTAGGCAGACCCGTCAGCGCATCGTGAAGCGCCAAGTGCTTGGTCTGTTCCGCCTTCTTCCACCTTGCGGTGATGTCGCTGAACACGGAGACGTACCGCACCGCTTCACCGTCAGCACCCCGAATGAGTGACACGCTGTGCCAGGCCACAAAAGAGTCGCCATTTTTGCGACGGTCCCATATATCACCTTCCCAATGCCCCTTGGTTTCTAGCGCCAGCCGCATGGCCGAAAAAACCGCTGGGTCATGGTGCGCGGCATCCAAAATTCTGGGCTTGCGACCCAGAATCTCTTCGGGGGCATAGCCGGTGATATGGGTGTACGCCGGGTTGACAGACAAAGCAGTGCCATCCGCATTGAGGATGATGATGCTGTCACTGATACTCTCGAACACGCTCGCTGCCAATTGCAGCTCGACCTCAGATTTCTTGATCTGGGTAATGTCACTGACCAGCACAAAAAATCCGACCACCGCTGCTTTCGCATCAAAGTCGGGAAAGTAAGTGGCCAAATAACACATGCTCTCGCCACCGGCTGAGTCCAATTGGCGTTCAAACTGCACGGAGTGTCCCTGCAAAACTCGGTCAATGTGAGGCTGATTTAAGGCCACCACGGTCGGACCGAGCAATTCAGTCATGCTGGATCCCAAGACGGAGTCAGGCGTCTTGACGAACACATTTTGGTAGGGCTTGTTGTAAAACCGGCAGATCAAGTCCTTGTCCCAGTACGCAATCATGCCCGGAAGGCCATCGGTCACAGCTTTGATGAAGCGTTCACTTTTGGCCAGTGCCTGCGCATTCGCTTGGGCCAGATGCCGTGCTTTGAGCAACTCACCTTCAAATTTACTGCGCTCCAGGCTGATAAAAAACACCCAGTAATAACATTCAACCCCCTCGTGCACGCCCTGTTTCCCGTTGACCAAGACGGGAATGCGCTGCCCCGCCGGGTCCACCAGCTCCAATTGGATCTCTCGAACTGAGCCTTGAGACAGCAGCATGGGCCAAACATGGGTTTGCAAAAAGATGCGGCTGGCCGGTGGCAACAAGTGGTTCACCGTCTTCAATCGCCATTCGTCGTGCGTGCCACCCATCACGCGCAGCAGCTCATGGTTAGCCGTCAAGATAGCCCCCGCACGACTGGTCGAAATGACGGGGCAGGGGAGTTGATTCAGCAAGTCCAAGGCGTGCTTTCAGTTCTGCGTTTCAGGTGTTTTGGTCTGCAAAGTAGCGCTTCATGGCCTCAATCACCAACGCGGGATGGCTCATGTGGGCACAGTGGCCTGTTGCCTCAATGACATTGAGGGTGCTTCCCTTGAGGTGCTGATGAAGGAATTCACCCACTTCAAGCGGAACCAGCGCGTCAATTTGATGCTGCAAAATCAAACAGGGCCGTGCGACGTGTTGCAAATCTGAGCGGTTGTCCGAGAAGAACGTCGCTTGCGCAAAGAGTTTCGCAACAACCGGGTCTGTCGAGCAGAAGCTGTCCGATAACTCACCACTCAAAGCGCTGTCGCCAGGCGTACCGGCAACAAGAGGTGCCAAGTAATTGGCCCAGCCAATGTAGTTTTTCTCCATGATGTCCAGCAAACCCTCCAAATCTTCCCGTTCAAATCCACCGACATAGTCGGGTGGATCATTGAGAAAACAAGGGGTCGGTCCCACCAGCACCAGGCGCTCAAACAACCCAGGGCGGGCAATGGAGGCGAGCAGGCCAATGCTGCTGCTGACCGAATGACCCACGAAGGTGACGCCGCTGCGCAGGTCAAGCGCATCACACACCTCCAGAATATCTTGCGCATAGCCTGTGAGGTTGGCGTAGCGTTCGGGGTCAAAGGAGGCCAGGTCGGATTTGCCGGAGCCCACATAATCAAACAACACTTGCCGGTGCGTGCCCTCGAAGGCCGGCGTCACGCGGTTCCACATGGCTTGATTGCAGCCAAAACCGTGCCCATACAAAAGAACCGGACCGGTGTCGCCCAAAATGTGGACGTTATTGCGACGAATGATGTTCAAAGGGTGCTCGTCAAGTAGAGGTGAATGAATTGGCGCGCGGGCCATGCCTGATCAAACATTATCCTTTCACAAGGGATTTTTTGGGCTTCAAAGCCCCTGAAAGCAGTCCAACTTTGCGTTGACAGCGACCACCTTGCGACAGACCGTGAAAAGTTTTAAGCTTTTTGTGCCGCTAACCCACGCTGGAACTGCGCAAGCAGCTATTAAAAGCGTAGCAATTCTTGCGTTGCAACGACCGCGATAGGCCGTGGTTTTATACCAGTCAACCCACTGTCAGGGGCGTACTCAGCAACTCCGACCCAATTGCTTGCAGTAGCGGGTTGGTCAATCTTAGATGCGCAGCCGTTGGGCGAGGCGGACCTCGTCGTGGTGGCGGGCCTGCGTGACAGCTTGATGGCGAATTCATGGCAGTTCCATGACAGCCACAGAACGTGTGCTGCAGAGGCGGTTCCGGGCTGATTTAAAGTTGATAAACTGAAATTTATGCGCCTATCTCTTCACACCAACCGTTTTCGCCAAGGGGCGTTGGTGGCAGGCCTTTTTATATTGCTTTGCATCGCCAGTGCGTGGTGGATTTGGGATGCGCGACGCGACAGTGTGAACGACGCGCGAGACCTCGTTTCCCAGTTGGCCAATGACCAAGCGCAAGGCTGGCAGCGCGCCATTGAGCGCTCTCTGTCGGCTACTTATGCGGTGGCCGCTTTGGTGCGTCGGGGGCAAGGTCAGGTGCCGGACTTTGAGCCGATCGCCACCGAAATGCTGGCCTTCTACCCGGGTATTGCCGCACTGGGCTTGTCGCCCGATGGTGTCGTGCAGCAGGTGGTTCCCCAGGCAGGAAATGAGCGGCTGGTGGGGTACGACCAGTTGGGCAATGCAACTCAGGCGCGTGAGACCAGTACGGCACGAGACTCTCACCAATTGACGTTGATTGGCCCTCTCAAGCTGGTGCAGGGAGGAACGGGCGTGGTCGGACTCCTGCCTATTTTTTTGAATGACCCGCACAGTGCTCCCAAGTTCTGGGGGTTCTCATTTGTCACGTTGCGGTTTCCTCAGGTGTTGGATGTGGCCAATCGGGCGCTGATCAATGAGCGAGGCTACGCCTACGAGCTGTGGCGCACGCACCCTGATTCTGGCGAGCGTCAAGTCATTGATGCCGCAGACGGCGGCGGGTTGATGGACCCGGTCAACGCCGTATTTGAACTGCCCAATGGGCAATGGACCTTGAGTGTTTCCCCCCGTGGGGGCTGGCAGGCCGCCCAGAATCTCTGGGCGCAGCTGGGGGCGGCGTTGTTGCTCAGTGGGCTTGTCTCCTACTTGGCTTGGGTGCTTTTTGAAATGCGAGGGCGTGATCAGCGCCTAGAAGCGGAGGTCGCTGACCGAACGAGCGAGATCTTGGCGACTCAGTACCAATTAAAGGCCACCATAGCCGCCATTCCCGACGCCATGTTTGTCATGAACTTGGAGGGCCGTTACCTCAGCTGTCAATCCCCCGATGACGAGTACTTGGCACGTCCTATGGCACAACTCTTGGGCGCAACGGTGAGCGAGGTGATGCCATCCGAGTCGGCGGCGATTGTGATGTCGGCGTTGAAGGAGGCGCATGAGAACTCGCGCTCAACGGGCAAGCAGTTCAAGCTGCCTTTGGCCTCGGGAGAGCACTGGTTTGAGTTATCGATTTCTCGCAAGTCGGGTGAACCTGAGGATGAACCGAGGTTTGTCGTGTTGTCTCGCAACGTCACGCAGAACAAAAAAGCGGAGGAGCGCATCCGCCTGTTGGCCCATTTTGATCCCCTGACCCGCTTGCCGAACCGCGTGATGTTGACCGACCGGTGCCAGCAAGCGCTGGCGTCAGCGCATCGCACGGGGCAGCCGTTGGCGCTTTTTTTCCTGGACTTGGACCACTTCAAAAACATCAATGACTCGCTGGGGCATGCGGTGGGGGATCAGCTGTTGGTGGCTTTCGCGGAACGGCTGCAAGCGGAGGTGCGGGACCGAGACACCGTGTCGCGCTTGGGGGGTGATGAGTTTGTGCTGCTGCTGCCCGACACGGACATGAAAGGTGCCGCCCACATGGCGGAGAAGCTGCTGAAGTCTGCCCAGCAGCCCCTGCAATTGGCGCTGCATGAACTCACCGTCTCGCCCAGTATTGGGATTGCCATGTACCCCGCTGACGGACTTCTTTTTGAAGACTTGTCCCGTTGCGCCGACGCGGCCATGTACCGCGCCAAACACGATGGGCGCAACGGCTACCGTTTCTTCACCTCAGAGATGCAGTCCCAGTCTGAGCGCACGCTGGCGATTGAAAACGGCTTGCGCAAAGCCCTGGCACGCCAACAATTCAGCCTGTGTTACCAGCCTCAGGTCTGCCTGAAAAAGCGCTCTGTGAGTGGGGCCGAAGTGTTGCTGCGCTGGACCCACCCAGAGCTGGGCGTGGTGACCCCAGCGGAGTTCATCCCCATCGCGGAAAGCTGCGGTTTGATTTTGCCCGTTGGTGAATGGGTGCTGCGCACGGCATCGCAGCAATGGTCGGACTGGATGGCCGCCGGTATGGCCCCGTTGACACTCTCGGTCAATCTCTCCTCCGTGCAGTTTCGCCAAGCTGACTTGCCAGAGAGAGTGAGTGCGATCCTGTGGGAGGCCCGTATGCCCCCTGATTTGCTGGAGCTGGAGTTGACGGAAGGCACGGCCATGGCCAATCCGGAATCCGCCGTCGCCGTGATGAACGACTTGCATGCGCGGGGCATTCGCATGTCGATTGATGATTTTGGAACCGGCTACTCGTCCTTGAGTTACCTCAAAAAATTCAAGATCAACAAAATCAAAATCGACCAAAGCTTTGTACGCGACATCACCAGCGACCCCGATGACAAAGCCATCGTCGGTGCCATCATCAAAATGGCAGACAACCTGAACATGGCCACTTTGGCCGAAGGGGTGGAAACCCAAGCCCAGCTGGACTACCTTCGCGAGCAGGGTTGCAATCAGGTGCAGGGCTACTTTTTTAGCCGCCCCCTGCCGCCCGATCAGTTCATTGAGTTCGTTGAAGAGAACCGAAATCCACCCAAGCCATAAGCCGGGCTCACACCGCCGCAGGGCGGTCTTGCGTCACCACCTCACCGCGCAACGAATAGGTGCGGGTGTCGGTGATGGTGACATCCACCATGTTCCCAATCAGCCGTGGCTGACCCACAAAATTAACCACCCGGTTGCATTCGGTGCGGCCCATGAGCTCGGTGTCGTCGCGCTTGGACGGACCCTCCACCAAAATGCGCTGCACCGTGCCCATTCGGCTTTCACTGATGCGCGTGATGCTGTCGTTGATGACGCCTTGCAGGTGCTGCAAGCGGCGCAGCTTCACCTCGTGTGGGGTGTCGTCGTGCAGGTTGGCCGCAGGCGTGCCGGGGCGGGGGCTGAAGATGAAGCTAAACGAGTTGTCAAAGCCCACATCGTCAATGAGTTTCATCATCTTGCCAAAGTCTTCCTCGGTTTCGCCGGGGAAGCCGACGATGAAGTCGCTGCTCACCGCCATGTCGGGGCGAATGGCGCGGAGTTTGCGAAGGGTGGATTTGTATTCCATGGCGGTGTAGCCGCGTTTCATGGCCATCAAAATGCGGTCCGAACCATGCTGCACGGGCAGGTGCAGGTGGCTCACCAATTTGGGCAGCTTGTCGTAGGCCGCAATCAGCGAGGGCGTGAACTCGTTGGGGTGGCTGGTGGTGTAGCGAATGCGCTCAATGCCGGGAATGTCGGACACGTACTCCAGCAGCGTCGCAAAGTCAGCCATCTCAGCGGTGAGTGCAGCTTCGTCCCCAATCATGCGCGCGCGGTAAGCGTTCACGTTTTGTCCCAGCAGGGTGATCTCTTTCACGCCTTGGTCGGCCAGGCCGGCGACTTCCACCAACACGTCTTCAAACGGGCGTGACACCTCTTCGCCCCGGGTGTAGGGCACCACGCAGTAGCTGCAGTACTTGGAGCAGCCTTCCATGATGCTCACAAAGGCCGAGGCCCCGTCCACCTTGGCGGGCGGCAGGTGGTCAAACTTTTCGATCTCTGGGAAGCTGATGTCCACTTGCGAGCGGTTTTGGGCCGTGCGGTCGAGCAACATTTGGGGCAAGCGGTGCAGGGTTTGGGGGCCAAAAACGAGGTCCACATAGGGCGCGCGCTCGATGATGGCGGCCCCCTCTTGGCTGGCCACGCAACCGCCCACACCAATCAACACGCCTTTTTTCTTCAGGTGCTTGACCCGGCCCAGGTCGGAGAACACTTTTTCTTGCGCTTTCTCGCGCACCGAGCAGGTGTTGAACAAGATCAAATCAGCCTCGTCCACATTGGTGGTGGGCTCGTAGCCTTGGGCGGCTTGCAGCACGTCGGTCATCTTGCCCGAGTCGTACTCGTTCATTTGGCAGCCGAAGGTTTTGATAAAGACTTTTTTGCTCATGCGAGTACTCGTGGTGATGCTATGAAATAAAGAGCTGCTTGCGCAGGTGGTACCTGGGCTAGAGGGCTATTTGTTGTATTTTTTGGCGTCCTGCGCATTGCCCGTGGCCTCAGGGCTTAGAGACGGTAGGAAGCGGGCGGAACGGTTTTACCGTGGCCCGGCCTGGCCTGCCGTGAACGCCTGGCCGAGCGCTGGCAAAAGAGGAGGCGGGCGCATGGCGCTGAAGGACAAAACCGACACCGCGTGTCGGCCAAAGCGAGGAATGCAGCGGTTCATGGTGTTTGTCCAGAGGCTGTGTTAAAAAGAAATTGATTGTAGATCAATCACTTAGCGCGTCGCAGCCGCTTCGGGTGTGTCCTGTTGTGCAAGCGGGGCGCGCCCAATCAGTGGGGTTTGCGACACCCCCCCCAGCGTCGCCGCAAGCCCCCGTTTCACTACCCGCAAGGAGCCATCATGAATTCACCCACCCACGCTTTTTCTGAACTGTTTGAACAACTCGGACTGCCTGCCAGTGACGAAGAGATTCGCCAATTTTTGACCCTGCACCACCCGCTCGACACCGAGGTGCTGTTGCCCAACGCCCCTTTTTGGACCCCCACCCAGGCTGCCTTTTTGCGTGAAGAGTTGCTCAAAGATGCCGATTGGGCGGTAGTGATTGACCAGCTCAACGCTTCCCTGCGTCCCCAACTCGATTAACGCTGCAGCGTGAAGTGCCGTTGTCGCTGGGTCAGCGCAGTGGCACCCCTCTTTACACCGCCTTTGCAAAAAAGTCAGACACCAGTCTGCACAAATTTTCTCGGCAGACCGTATGCTTCAGCGTTTTCCTACGCACTACATTGAGGCAATCCCAATGGTCCCACCGGTTGATGCCCGCACGGCACCCCAGTTCACACGTCCCTTCCGCACGTCATGCGTCCGGCACCCGGAATGCCCGCCCATTCTGCGGTGCTTTTTGTTGACCTCCCCTCTTTCACTCGGCCCTCGTTCATGAACAAGTTGTCTTTTTTCTCCGTCACGACGGGCTGCGTCGCCGTGCTTGCTTTGCTTGGGGCCACGGCCATGGCTCAAAATCCACCCCCTGCACCAGCGGGTGCCGCAGCCAGCCCGCCCGTGTCAGTGACCACGGTGCGCGCTAAAAAAATAGATTTGCCCTTGCTGTTGCGTGCCACCGGCACAGTGACGCCACTCACGACGGTGGATGTGCGTGCCCAGGTGAACAGCTTGATCAGCAAGGTCCACATCAAGGAAGGCCAGTTTGTGAAAGCGGGTCAACTGCTGTTCACTTTGGACGCTCGCACGGATGAGGCCAATGTGGGCAAAGCACGGGCCCAGCTGGCCAAGGACAACGTGGCCTTGGCCGATGCCCGTCGCCAGTTCGCCCGGTCTCAGCAGTTGTTCGCACAAAACTTCATCTCTCAAGGCGCGTTGGATGTCGGTCAAACGGGGGTGGAGTCTCAGCAGGCGGCGGTCGCCGCGTCTCAAGCGGCCACCGCTGCCGCCCAAGTTGCGCTGTCTTACGCCCGCATCGTGTCGCCGCACGCAGGGCGCGTGGGCGTGATCAATGTGTTCGCGGGCAGTGCCGTGCAAGCCAATGTCACCCCGCTGGTCACGGTGACCCAGTTGGACCCGGTGGCTGTGACCTACAGCATTCCCCAGCGCCATTTGAACGATGCTTTGGGCGCGCTCAAAGACGGCGGCGCACCGGTGACGGCGACACTGGCCGAAGGGGCCGGCACGTTTGAAGGCCGCCTTCAATTTGTTGACAGCGCGGTGGACGCAAGTTCTGGCGCTGTGAAAGCCAAAGCGGTGTTTGCCAACCCCAACAGCACCCTCTGGCCGGGTGCCTTTGTGGAGGTGTCCCAAACGGTGGGGGTCATCAAAGACGCGGTGGTGGTGCCGCAAGCGGCCATTGTTCAAAACGCACGTGGCACGTTGGTGTACGCGCTGGTGGACGGCAAGGCCGAATCTTTGCCAGTCAAGGTCTTGTACTCACAAGGGGCCGACGCCGCCGTGGAAGGGGTCAAGCCCGGTGCCGTGTTGGTGCTGGATGGCAAACAAAATGTACGCCCTGGCAGCACGCTGGTGGAGCGCACCCCCGACGGTGCGGGTGGCAAGGGCAAAGGTGACAAAGGAGGCAAAGGGGATAAAGGGGGCCCGTCAGGCAAAGGCGAAAAAGGGAGCCAAGCTGAAAAAAGTGACAAAGCCCCTGCGGGTGACACCACCCCACGCGCGAGCACGCCATGAACCTGTCTGAACTCTTCATCCGCCGTCCGGTGATGACGGTGCTGCTCAACATCGCCATCGTGGTGGCGGGCGTGATTGGCTTTCGCAGCATCCCCGTGGCAGCGCTGCCCAGTTACGACACGCCCATCATCAACGTGTCGGCCAACCTGGCGGGGGCGAACCCGGAAACCATGGCCAGCTCAGTGGCCTTGCCCTTGGAAAAGCAGTTTCAGACGGTTCCGGGCCTGAAAACCATCAGCTCCGCCAGCACCCAGGGCAGCACCTCGCTCACGCTGGAGTTTGAAGAGGGCCGTGACATTGATGCCGCAGCAGTCGATGTGCAGGCCGCTTTGCTGCGCGCCCAGCGCTCGCTGCCCGCCGACATGACCAACCCACCGGCGTACCGCAAGGTGAATCCCGCCGACGCGCCTATTTTGCTCATCGCGCTGACGTCGCCGTCAATGGCGCCGTCGGAGTTGCAAGACTACGCCAGCCACCTCATCTCGCCGACCTTGTCCACCCTCACCGGGGTGGCGCAGGTCAATATTTATGGCCAGAAGCGTTACGCCGTGCGGGTCCAAGTCAAGCCCGATTGGCTGGCAGCGCGCAACATTGGCCTGGATGAACTGAGTGCCGCGCTGCGCTCGGCCAACGTGAACACCCCTGTTGGCACCTTGGATGGCCCCCGGCAAACACTGACCCTGCAGGCCAACCGCCAACTCAAAAACGCCGCTGATTTTGCCGAGATCATTGTCAGCAACAAGGGCGGCAATGCCGTGCGCCTCAAAGACGTGGCACGCGTCGAAGACAGCCTGGAGACCCTTAAAAGTTGGGCCACGCTGAACGGTGAAAACTCCATCACCATTGCCATTCAACGCCAGCCCGGTGCCAACAC
>JAGODZ010000070.1 GCA_017997975.1 Rhodoferax sp. | reverse complement strand
CGGGTCAAACACATTCGAGAGCGCACCCGCTCCACCCTCAACCATGTCGCCCTCACCTGCGTGGACGCCGCCCTGCACCGCTACTTGAAAGACCAAGGCGTGGAGTTGGAGCGCCCCATCACCATTCAGATGCCCGTCAACTTGCGCCAAGAGGGCGAAAAATCAGCGGGCAATAAGATTGGCATTATTCAGGTGGAGCTGTCCGCACCCACCGATGACCCCTATGTGCGCCTGCGCAATATTGGGTTTTCGCTGCGCAATGTGCGCACCATGATTGACAGTGTGAGCCCGGACGCCATTGAGTCCTACACCCTGATCACCGGGGTGTTTGGCCAGATTGCAGAAATGATGAAGCTCAGTGACCGTTTGCCGCCCACCGGCAACACGCTGGTGTCCAACGTGCCCGGGCCTACCCACACCTTGTTCTTGAAAGGCGCGCGGATGCAGGAGATGCACCCCATCAGCACCCTGCCGCCCAGCAACCTGCTCAACATCACCCTGTTCAGCTACGCTGACGAGTTGTACTTTGGGCTGATTGCCACGGATGAACTTCCCAACCTAGCGCGCCTCGCCGACTATTTGGCCGAGGCGTTCACTGAGCTGGAAGGTTGCGTGCGTGAGGCGCACGCTTGACGTGACGGCGACTCAATCAGGTGCCGTTGGCCATTGCAAGCATTGGCTTGTCGTGGGCCAACGAGGGGGCGGATAGCGTGGCCCCAAACACGATCTCGCCGGTCAGTTGCCCGCGCTCTGAGATTTGAATCACCCGTGAATCCATGGTCGCCTCGACCAGCCCTTCAACCACCAAGGTGTCGCAATCGCCGTTCGCTGCGTTGCAACTCAGGGTTGAACAGACTCGCACAACCCTTTGCCCGGCTGACGCGCCCACATTTCAAGCTGTGCCCACAGCCATTGCAGACCATCTTGCTGGCTGCTTTGACCAATGCGGGCACCTTGCAAGCCGTGGTCTGCACCCGATAAACGCAGGTCACACATCGGGGCGACGCGATGGCGTGATTGTTGGAGAAACTGTTCGTACGCTTGAACCGGAACCGACGCATCGGCGTCGCCCCACACCCGAAGCACGGGCCACGGGGCATTTTGCAGCGGCTCACGCAATGACCAGTGCCAAAAATCGCGCCAGTAGCGAAGGGTGCGTCCTTCTTGGACAGTCGCATCACTCGCGTCGGACGCTTGGGCCTGATCGAGTGCATTCCAAGCGGCAACCTGACCCAATCGCTGGGCCTGAAGGGCGCCGGTTTCGCGGGGGTCGAGCCCGGGAGCAGAGATCATCACCAAGCCAGCCAGCGCGGGCACGTCAGCTGCTAAGTAGGGCAATAACTCAGCCCCTTCAGACAGGCCAATGAGCAACGTGGGCAATGGCGTCTCCTGCGTTTGGGAGGGTGCCTGAAGCGTCGAAAAATAAGCTTTTAACGCGGTTCTTGCATCGTCACGCCAGCCAGAGAGGCTGTCATTTTGAATAAATTCTGACGAGCATTCTGCTGCAGCACCCGCGTTGATATTCACATTCGGCTTGTGCAGCACCAGCAACTCCGCGTGCAGCAAACCAGCAAAAAATGGCTCTACCAAAGGGAGCCAGCCGGTACAGCCAGAGCCCGGCACCACGATGGCCCGGTAACGCACGGGCGGGAAAAGCGCCGGTCGCATAAGCACCGACAACACGACATCAGCGCGAGCGCTGGGTAAGCGGCCCAGTGTCCACCCCACTGGCACCTCGGGTGGTGTTCCGTCTTGGGAATGCGACTCAGCGAAAGCTTGTTTCGCCAGCAGCAGTCCTGCCAGCAACAACGCGCGATAGGTGTGGTATTTCAAAATACCAACAGTGCCACACCCAGCGCGAGCTGCAAAACCGGCTTACCGCAAAATCATGACTTGATCAGCGGGTTGGGCTTGTTGACCCCGTTGCATCGAAGGCGCGGATTGTCCGGGCACCACCTGCACGCCAGAGCGAACACCGCGTGCCATCGTCGGATCGGAATAACCCAACTGGTCGGCAAATTGCTCGTACACGTTCAACGCCAGGCTGTGCGATGTTTCACGCATGACCTTGGCTCGATTGGGTGGCATCACATCACCCCGGTTTGACAAAATCTTGGTGTCGTTGCCTGCACCTTGCGCCGAAAAGGCGGCCTTGATCTCCAAGGTCTTGGTGTTGATCAGCGTGAAGTCCGCCAGCAAGTCCAAGCCGTACTGCATGGTGGCACTGGTGGTGCCTTGCAGTGGTGAAAACTGGTCGCGAAACTCAATACTCGACAGCGTGCCAAACAGCACATAGTCGGCACCGCTGAACTCGCCTTTTTTGATGCGTGCAATGATGTCGTTGACTTCGGGCTGGCGCACCAATTTGGCCATCTTGCCGGTCTGAATTTGGTTCAGTGCCTGCTCGGCCTTGGTGGGCTGGGGAGTACCCGCGTCAAAGCCTTTGCCTTGCACCAGTCGAAACGCCGTGCCCTTGAGCAAGGCACCTTTGATGTCGTTGGTGAATGAGCCCAGCTCTCGTTGCTCGATGTAGCTGTAACTGCCCGCCACATACGTCCCACTGGCTTGGTAGTTGGCTGACGCGCTAGAGCGATTGGCCTGAAACTGCCCGCTTTCTTTGAAGGTAGCAGCCTCAAAGTACTGCGACACGGCCTGGGTATATGCGAGGTCGGTCACCGCAATTTTGGGCACCGCTTGGGCCTGCACAGTAGAAATCAGGCCAGACGACAGTGCCAGCGCAGCGAAAGTGGAAAGAAGAATGCGTCTTTGCATGGTGCGCCTCTGTTCAGCGTTTGCTGGTTTTGCGAATTTCTTTTTCATCTTGCCACTCGATGGCGCCCTCTTCCACGTCAATCATCTTGAGGGTGAACTTGTAGAACACATCCTTGGTGTTGGCGTTTTGCTTAACGATGCTGGTGAGTTCACCCTCTAAGGTGTATTTGGCAGCCGCCATGTTGCCGACCTTGGCGGTGGTGCTTTGCTTGTACAAACCACTTTGGTTTTGCCGCTGCAATTCATCAACGCCTTGTTGCATTTCAGCGATAGAACGTACAAACCGCACCTTGCCCGATTTGACGAGCGTGGTTTGAATAGAGTTCATCACATTGGTGGTGTCAATGTATTCACTGGTCTTGTTTTTAACCGTGGAAATCGTCACATTGGGGCGACCCTGGAAGATGCCTGTTTCCAACAGGCTGCCAACCATTTTTTCTGCAATCATCTGCAAATCTGAGGATCCAAACTCGTTGGTCACGAGTTCAACCGCTTTGGCATCGCCATAGTTCACTTGGCGATCCAAGCGCACCACAGGGGAGGTCAGGCGCTTGGTGTCACAGGCGGTCAAGCCTAGCGTGGTGCAGAGCAGAAGGAGCGATAGAGTTAAACGGGTCATGGTGCGTTTTCCAAAAAATAGGGGGAGGGTGTGGGGTTTTGAATGCGGTTTAGACCGGCTTTAGCGGAACTCAACATTCATCTCCAGGCGGAAATCAGTGGCGACGGATGAGGGCGCGACACTTTTCACTGTTTGCTGCGCTTGGCCCAACAGGCTCATTTGCTTCCAAGACTCCCCGTCTCCCACCTGATTGCCCACCGTGTCGAGCCAGCGAAAGCGGTAAAACAAGGTGCGATCGGTGTTGCCCATATTGGCCAGGTCCGCCTGAACCATCAAGATGTCGTTGCGCCGAACCACTCGAATTTCAGGAATCCGCACCCCATTGGCATCGCCACGCAGTGCCACTTTGGCCGCGACGGCGGGTGAAGTACCCGGGTCGTGCTGTGCATGGGCAGACAAGGCCAATGTGCTGACCAGGGCGAGCAGCAGTTTCGTGAAGACGTTCATGATTTAAATTTCCCAAGCGAGGATTAAGGTGTGACTTTGACCGTCGCAGCCGGCACGGTTGCGGCTGGTTGTTTTGCCACTTTGGCAACTGGTTTTTTGATCACCCGTTTTGCGGCTGGAGTGGCCATCGCAGGCTTGACTTCTGTCATCGCTGCGGGGGGCGCGGCTGTAAGTTGACCAAAGCTGCCCACATTGCCGATGATGACGCTCTGGTTGTAGAGGCGCACAGGCACGAGGGCGTATTGGCCACTGATGTTGGCACTGGCATCCAAGCTGCGGCCATTAATTTCAATCTTGTGTTCACCCTCTGGCAAGTAACCTCGCGCGATGTAAACCCGACCCGGCAGCATGCGCCACAGGCGGTCATCGGCCTGTTCCGTCACAGCCGAGGCGACCATGCCCATGACGGCACCCAACATGCCTGCATTTTTTTGCAACTGGTCCTGCACAACGCCTTTGCCAATGGCACGCGTCACACCCCGAAACACCATGCCCGGCATGTCGTCCTTGAGCGCACGGCGCGCCATGACATTCACATCGACGACTTTCTCCAGTTTGAAATCGCGTCCGGCCACCGACAACTTGCTTAACAGCGCGTCATGGGAGGGTTCAATCGTGGGGTATGAGATGCTGACGGTCCGAATGCCACCCCCTGTGGGCACGGGAAGTGTAAAAGCTTTGGGTTTGCGCGCCGGGGCGTCGCCTGCTTCGATCACGAACAACACATCGGTCATGCCTTGCTTGCGCTTGTGCGTGAAGCTGGTGCGGTCGTCCAAGCCCCGCAGGCCCTCTTCAAGCACCCCTGTGTCTGGCTTCAGTTCAATCGCTTTGCGGTAACCCGGCGCGGCCAACCCTGGCTCATTCAATACCTCGTACAAATAACCAGCAAGGTAATGACTCAACGCATTTTGATAGCCATTTTTCAAGGCCAGTACTTCAGGGTCATTGAGCGTTTCGACGGGGTAGCCGTTGATCTCTTTGCCAACCGAGCCAACACCTTTGGCCTTGGCTTCTTCTTCAGCAGCGGCGGTTTCTTTGGATCGGAATTCGGCAATGACCGCTTCGCGCTCGTGGGTCCGTTTGATATCGACCCGGGCATTCTCCATGTCGCCAGCGGCCACCCGGTTCAGCGCCAAACGCGTCGTCAACCAGACTTTTTCGTAATCTTGGCCTTCGTAGATTTTGAGACGCTCGCTGATCATGGCCGCACCCAAGGTGGACATCAATTTGTCGGGGTGCGTCGTAGCCGTGTCCTCCCACTCTTTGATTTTGATATCGGCCAATAAAAAAGCGTCTGTACTTTCCTTGTAGTTGCGGTTCAGTCGCAACAATTCACCGCGTTCCAAGTTGTAAAGCAGCGCGCTTTTTTGATCTGCCGTGGTGGCCGATGCCTCCAACGCTTGCAAAGCGGCAGGAATACCACCCGTTTTTTGTGCGCTCTGCACCTGACCCGTCAGCTCATCGTGACTGTTCATGGTGGCGCAGCCTGACAGGGCCAACGCAACACCGAACGCCGCCAAATAACGAGGTGGATTCTTTATAACCATCAGTGACTCCCTGTCTTAAAAGATAAATTTGGGCGTGATTATGGATGATCGTCCTTACAACAAATAAGGAATTTGACTTCGGCACGCGTCATGCCAAGGCACTTACCGCGAGTCCCGATAATGGGCCTTTCAATTTGACCTTTCCATGACCCGAACTGCCCCACCCCCCCATGTTGTGATCGTCGGTGCGGGCATTGTGGGTGCGGCGACCGCGTACTACCTGACACTGGCGGGCGCGCGCGTGACTTTGTTGGAGGCGCACACACCGTCTTCAGGTGCCACCGGAGCCTCTGATGGCGCGGTCTCGGTGGCCAGCAAACGCCCCGGCACGATGATGCAGCTTGCCCGCGAGGCGCGGGATTTGTACACGCAGTTGGTGAAAGACCAAGTGCTGGCGGGGGCCTTTCACACCCGGCCCACCTATTTGTTTGCACGCACGCCCGAGGAAGTGGCCCTGATTCACACCCAGGGCCATGACCTCGCGAGCGCGGGAGAACCCACCCTCGCCCTCACACGTTTAGAACTGTTGAACCGAATTCCTGGCTTGAGCGAACGGGTATTGGCCGGGCTCAAGGTGCCCAATGATGGCCATGCCATTGGCTACCAAGTAGTGAGTCGCCTGCTGGCCGCTGCGGGGGTAACGCCGCAGCGCCACACGCCTGTGCGTCGCTTGGCGGTGGCCCATGGCCGCGTCATTGGGGTGGAAACTGATGCGGGTCGCCTGCTGGCGGACCGCGTGGTGGTGGCGGCAGGCATTGATTCCGGCCCCTTGCTGGGACTGAGCGAAGTGATGATCCCTCGCAAGGGGCAACTCATCGTCACAGACCGGGCGGCCATGGGGGGGGCCGCTTTTCCCGGGCCGCTGATGTCAGCGGGCTATTTGGCTGCCAAGCGGGCCATCACAGCCGGCCAAAGCAGCGTGAACTTGGTGATTGACCCGCTGGCGACAGGCCAATTCTTGATTGGCAGCAGTCGGGAAGAGGGCCTGACTGACCGGCAAACCGATGTGGTCACCGTCTCCACCATTCTGCGAGAAGCCCTGGACGTGTACCCGGCGTTGGCGCGCCAACGTGTGGTGCGCACGTTTGCAGGCATTCGCGCTGGCACCCCCGATGGGCTGCCGATCATTGGTCGGCATCCCACCTTAGAAGGTTTGATCATCGCCACGGCCCTGCAAGGCGACGGTATTTGTTTGGGGCCCTTGGTGGGCGGCGCGGTGGCCCGCCTGGCCTGCGACTTGGAGCCCACGCAAGACTTCTCGGCCCTGTCTCCTGCGCGATTTACGCTGGCCTCAATCGACTGCTAACAAGGGGTTAATCGCCTTGGTACGCGGCAAGCGCGCTCACGGATACCGGGCGAAGCGGCCAACGGGGCACGCTGCCAGCCAAGTCTGCCGGGTCAAAGTTCACCTCCCGCTCAGCGGCCAAGCGGGCCACATGGGCCGCACAAAAGCGGCCCTGGCACACCCCCATACCGAAGCGACCCACCAAACGAATCTCGCGTGCCGAATGCGCGCCTTGCAGGGCATCCAAATCGACGCGACGAAGCCCTTCGCAGCGGCAAATCACGGTATCTGCTGCAGGCGATGGCACAGGCGCATCGCACAGCGTCGCCATGGCGTGCTGGGTTCGCCGCGCCGCTGCCAGAATCCCGTCCAGCCCTCGGTCAGCAACCGTGATGCCGAGTTCGCGCGCCACCGTATGCGCTGCGCGTTGGCCGTCACTGAGGGCCCCATCGGCACCCAACACCTCTCTGCAGTCACCCGCCCGAACCACCGGCACTCCCGCCGTCTCTTGGGTGGGCAGGCCGTGGCTTTGGGACACCAAACCGTCATGCAAAGCAAGATGGCGCACCCGGTGCTGCTGGGTGGTGCCGTCCATGTGCTGGCACGTCACCAACAAGCCTTCTGGCGCTGGTGCCACGGACACGACCGCCCAGCCCTGAAGGTAGGGCACGCCCGCCCGAAGCAGACGCGCGCCGTAGCCGATGGCGTCTTTGATATTGGCAACTGAGCGCAATCCATTGAGCGCCGCTTGCGGGTGCTGCCACGCCGCCCGAGCAGGCTGGCCCCGCTCCAGCACCGCCACCGGCGGGTTGCCCGCAGCGGCCAACTGAGCGGCCAACGCAAAGGGCAAGGGGCCCGTGCCTGCCACCAAAATCGCCCCTTGCGGCGCGCAGCCGGTTTCTTTCATTTGAACTTGCAGTCCGCCTGCTGTCGTCACGCCGGGCAGCTCCCAGCCGGGACGCGGCAGCACCACCTCCATGGCACCCACCGCCAGCACCACGGCTTTGGGGCGCACCGACACCACACGTTGGCCCGCCCGGTCATCCAGCAAAAATCGCCCGCCGCCATCCACCCCCAAAAATACGGTTTCGTAGTGGGTGCGAATGCGGTCTCCGGCTTGCACGAGGCGTTGCGCCAAGCTCGCCCAATGGCGACGGTGACGCGCCACCACAGGCAGCGGGTTGACGCCCGGCCCCACATAGGCACGGTGAATGGCCCCCCCCAGCCGGTCTCGCTGCTCCACCAACACCACGCGCTGGCCCAGTGCGGCCAACTCCGTGGCCGCCGCCACACCAGCGGGACCGCCCCCAATGACCAGCACGTCCGTCTCAATCATGGTTCATCACTTTCGCAAAAGGGGTGGCAAAGTCCAGCTGCATCCCGGCACGAGCGGGGGTCAGACAGGCTTCCACCGGGCTGCCTCCATTGACCGACACCAAACAAGCCTGGCACGCGCCAATGCCGCAAAAATAGCGCAGCCTCAGCCCCCCAATGGCCGGGCCAAAATCATGGATGCCTGATTGGCGCAAAGCGGCCGCAATGGTCTCGCCAGGGCGAAAAGAAACGGCGGTGCCACGCCAGTGCAGCTGTTCACTCATCTCATTCATGGCAAGGGGTCCACCAAAGCGGCCCCTTCGCCCTGTCCCACCATGTGCAAGGTGCGGGTGGGGAACGCCATTTCTGCACCGTGGCGGGCCACGATATCGGCCATGCGCAGCATCACGTCTTGCTTGACTTCATGAAACTCCACCCAGTTCGTGGTGGTCGTGAAGGTGTAGACCATGATGTCCAGCGAAGACGCCGCGAACTGCGAAAAATTCACAATCAAAGTCTGATCATGAGCAATGCCGGGGTGCTCGGTCAGCATGGTGCGGATATCGCTCACGATGGCAGACACCACGGCCACATCGTCATAGCGCACCCCAATGGTTTCGCTGATGCGCCGGTGCGACATGCGTGAGGCGTTCTCCACCGCAATCTGGGCAAATACGGCATTGGGCACAAACAGGGGGCGTTTATCGAAGGTGCGAATGCGGGTGAGGCGCCAGCCAATCTCTTCCACCGTGCCCTCAATGTCTTTGTCGGGCGACCGAATCCACTCGCCCACCACAAAGGGGCGGTCCAGGTAGACCATCAACCCCCCAAAGAAGTTGGCCAACAGGTCTTTGGCCGCAAAGCCAACGGCAATACCGCCAATGCCCCCAAAAGCCAACACGCCAGACACTGAAAAACCCAGACTTTGCAGCGCCACCAGCACCGCAGTGATCAGCACCGAGACGCGCATCAGTTTGCCAATGGCATCCACCGTGGTGCGATCCACCCCTTCGCCTCGGGCTTCGCGAGCGGCCATCACGCCGTCCTGCACATTTTTGATGAACCGAATCAAAAACCAAGTGATGCAGCCAATCACGCCCACAGTACGCGCGGGGTCGATGGCTTCAAACAAAGTCGAACTGGTTTCAGCCTGAACAATGCGCGACGCAAAAGCAATGCCAACGATCCAAGCCAATACCGTCACGGGCTTGCGCGCGGCAGAAACCAATGCAAAGTCCCACGGCGTGGCGGTCAAACGGGTGCGATCTTCGAGCTTCTTCAGCATCCGGCGCAAGAAGAAGTTGAACACCACCACGGACAACACCACGATGAAAATTTGCAGCGCCATTGCCAAGCGCGCGTCCCCGCCGGTGAGTTGTACGAGCCAGTATTCGAGTGGGTCAAGCGTCATCAGTGAGGGGGTTTCCTAGTCATTGGGCAGTGCCATACCGCAGAACCGGGCCGACTCCCAGCTCAGGGTCCGTGCCCGTGTTTGTCACACTTGAGTTTAGCGGACGCTCTTTTTTGGCCTCATCCCAGCACCCGAGACACCTTGACTCATCCTGCACATGCGCCTTCATCTTTTGAAAATTGCAGATATTTACTATCTTTCTCATAGCTGGCTACGCAACACTGACGGGCGTAAATGGCACTTTTATCCTAAGAGATTTTCCCCACCACGGGTTTTACTTCGGGTTGGCAAGATCGCCACGAAAGCGAACAAACTCCGGGTTTTCCCGCAGCAACTGCCGCCCGGCGGCAATCAGGCCGTCCACCTGCAAACTGTCCAAAGAGAAGGTGGTAGGGATGCTTTGCAACTGAGCGCGCTGCTCGGGTTCGGCCACCGCCTGCAGCTCGACCTGCACAAAGTAGGGCTCCACCGGTTGCTCAGGTGTCGACACATCGAGCGCCCAGCGCTTCATGCTGCGAGCAAACAACGCCAGCGTCGCGGTGTTCGAGCGGTGCAACTGAATGTCCGCGACGGCGTTCACCGTTTGCTCCAGCGTAGGACTGAAGGAGCTGGCGTCAATGGCCGCGCCCGAATTGGTGGAGGCATTCACAGAAATGACCGCCAATCGGGGTGCAACCGCACCGCCGACATGCTCCAGAAAGGCCTGCGCACCGCCCGCCACGTCAATGCTTTCCTGAAACGCCAGCAAGCCAAGGTTGTCGGTGATGCCGCCATCGACCAGATGAATGAACTTTCGCTCCTCTTTTCGGGCGTAGCTGCTCAAACCCGACACCAGTTGTTGGAGTTGAAGCGAATTGCCCGGGCGTTCGCGTGCCACCTGCAGGGCACGCTTGGCGTTGCTGTCACACCCCGCGTGGTTCTCCAGCACCACCGGCGAGAACAACATGGGCACAGCGGACGACGCGGTGACCGCGCGGGCCACTGGAAAGCTGCTGAGGTCCGAACACAGCAAATCAAAATAGTTTTGCAAAAACGAAAAGCGCACGCCGCTGCCCAAATCGGTCGCATTGATGATGACCAAGGGCCCGCCGTGGCGCTGCAGGTCGGCAAAGGTGGCACCTTGGAACAGGCTTTGCTCATAGAAATCGACTGCAATATCGGAACGCCCTTGACGAGAAAACCAAAACACGGGGCTAAGCACCGCGGACACCAGCTCAGTGGCCACGTCACGGCGCAGGAACTTTCGCTCAAAGTCCTTGAAAATTTGATCGCCATACAGACCAAAATACGCCGCCGTGAAACTGCCCCCCGACACTGAGCTGATCACGTCCACTTCGTCAAGCAAGCGGCGCGGCTGCCCGTCCAACACCACAGTGGTGTCACGCAACTCTTGCAGCACCCCGTAGGCTAAGGCGGCGGCACGGGTGCCGCCCCCTGAGAAAGCCAACACCAAGGTCACTTTGCGGGAGTTTTGATGGACAGTCCGCTGGAGCGAATAGTGGCTGGTCGCCACGGCATCGTCGATGGCGCGGTTCTGGAGTGTGCTGTACGCCGTGCAGGCAGTCAGCAAGGGCAGCAATAACCCAAGGAGTAGAAGACGTTTCATGAGGAAAGAGGCAGCACCTGAGGCACAGCCGAGGAACGGGATAAAAAGAGAAACACACCGCGATCGAGTGCCAACGGATCGTACCAACGGATCGTCAAACACGCAGCGCAAAAAATGCCGTGACGGGTTACGGCCAGCGCCGCTAGAACGACTCGCCAGCAACCCCGTCTTCGCCATCAGCATCAATATCCCCAGCCCCCACGCCCACGACCTGTGCTGGCGCACCGGCATGATGGACCGCTGGGAATGCGCCGCTTTTGCGGATTAGCTGAAGAAGAGTATGGGGTAGGGGTTTATAAGAAATGTGGCTCTAGCCCTTACGCTACTTGCGCAAGCAGCTATTTTTTTGAGAGCGTTTTTGATTCAATGCGAGTGAATCTGTCTGTTCACAGAACCCCGTTTGACAAAGTTCTGTGCCGGTCAACGGCTGGCGGGGGGAAGTTGGCGGTCAAGTGTCTTGATCGCCGTCAATCACGATTGACGCGATACCCCCATTTGGGGGATATCCAAGTTTCATTGGGATGCCTAAACTCATTGGGAGTTGCTGCCGGGTTGGTCGGGTTTTTTATAAGGGCCGTGAACCCACGATTGATCCGCTTGGCATGCTACTTTGCAAGACCTGACCCTAAAAACGCTTTGCCTCACGGCAGATAAACGCTAATCGTTAGATTTCACTTCACCCTAGGATATATCAATGGCATTCTATGAAAATCAATCCGACATGTTTAAGCAGCGAGCCGAAAAATGTAAACGAGATGGCGACCGACTTTACGCACAAGCAATGGAAGCCAAAGATAGCGGAGATAAAGAAAAACATAAAGAACTTATGGCACAAGCCCAATATCAATATAAACAACAAAAAGAAAATGAAGCGAAGGCAAAAGAACATTCTGGAAAGACATGGAAATAATATTTATTCGTCAGATCAAAATGTTGCCACAAAATAAAAATGAAACTACCATACTTCAAGATCAAGAAAGCCTTTGAAGAGGCCAAAGATAGTTTTTCATATGGCAGTGGTACAGACAAAATTTCTTCCACCGCAAAACTATTCGGAAAAACGGTTGCAAACGTAGGAATGTTAGCCGTCGAAATTGGAGCAGAGGTAATCAAAAAATTGCCAGAAGAAACTGGGAAAAATGCGAAAAAACTCCTTGACGAACATTCAAAATCAATGACGGATGAACAAAAAGAAAAAGCACAAAAAGCAATAGAAATGGGAGAGGAAGCAAAGAGAAAAAGAATTGAAAAAGAGAAAGAAGAAGCTGAGCGAAAAAGACAAGAGAAATAAAATTCAGAGCAAAATTAAAACCTATGACGGTCTGACATCTACGCGTTCCCAAGAAGTCACTTCGTAATCCTTTGAGCCATCCTCAGAGGCATGGAGCATTCAAGGCTTACGGAAAAATTTTCCTTAAAGCGCTTATGAAATTCAACTTTCATATATTTATAAATTAATATTTGGAGAAATAAAATGGGATTTTTTGATACAGTCGGAAAAAATTGGATCAGCTGTCGGTCAGAAAGTAAAAGAGGAAGGCGAGAAAATAAATCTTCTTGCTGACGAATGGGAAAGTAAATCAGAGGAATACCTAAAAAATAAACAAAAGGATGGACGAGCGATCGAAAAAATTGCAGCTACAAAAGTTTTGAAATCACGCAGCTAAGTGAACCGCAATGGGGTCAGGTCTTGCAATCACACATCCCGCCTCACCCCGTATTCGATAGAGACGGCGTAAAGACGCGCAACCCCTCCATTTCAACGTGAACCCTCGTTGAGGTGG
>JAGODZ010000069.1 GCA_017997975.1 Rhodoferax sp. | reverse complement strand
GGCCTTGGCAGCCGTTACGAAAGTGTCCCCAGCCCTGGCGGCGGCTTTGCAGGCCAATGCCTTGGCGACACAAGCCCCCGCCAGCCTGCCATTGAGTCTGTGGGCGGCGGTGCTGGGTGCCCTGTTGGGCGGGCTGATTTTGAACCTGATGCCCTGCGTGTTCCCGGTGCTGGCCATCAAGGTGATGAGTTTCACCCGCCATACCCATGACCGGCGCGGCCACCGCATCAGCGGCCTGGCTTACTCGGCCGGCGTGGTGTTGTCTTTTCTGGCGCTGGGCGCGCTGTTGCTGGTGTTGCGCAGCGCGGGGGAACAACTCGGCTGGGGCTTTCAGTTGCAGTCGCCGGCGGTGGTGGCGGGCATGGCGGCGCTGTTCACGGTCATCGGCTTGAACTTGGCGGGGGTGTTTGAATTTGGCCATTTTTTGCCCAGCCGTCTGGCCACGCTGGAGTCCAAAAACCCGGCAGTGAACGCGTTTTTGTCGGGCATGCTGGCCGTGGCCATTGCCTCGCCCTGCACCGCGCCGTTCATGGGGGCCTCACTGGGCTTGGCGCTGGGCTTGCCGGTGGCGCAGGCTTTGCTGATTTTTGCGGCCATTGGCGTGGGTATGGCTTTGCCTTATTTGGCGGCCAGCCTGATTCCTGCGGTGGCGCGCGCCTTGCCGCGTCCCGGCGCCTGGATGGACACCTTCCGCCGCGCCATGGCCTTCCCCATGTTTGCCACCGTGGTGTGGCTGGTGTGGGTGCTGGGCCAGCAAAGCGGCATCAACGGCGCGGGCGCACTGCTGGCGCTGCTGGTGGCGTTGGCGCTGGTGATTTGGTCGCTCACCTTAACGGGCCGCACGCGCTGGGTCATTGCTACTGTTTCAATAGCTATTAGCGCAATACTGACGGGGGCTATCGGCTCAAATGTCACTCAACTTTCTGACCCCACCTCCGCCCCCGTGTCGGGCGACCCCTGGCAAGCGTGGGCCCCCGGCAAGGTCGAACAGGTGCTGGCCACGGGCTCGCCCGTGTTTGTGGACTTCACCGCCGCATGGTGCGTGACCTGCCAGTACAACAAACGCACCACCTTGGCCGACGCCTCGGTCATGGCCGATCTGAACACGCGAGGCGTGACCCTGCTGCGCGCCGACTGGACGCGCCGCGACCCGGCCATCACCGCCGCACTGAATCAACTGGGGCGCAACGGCGTGCCGGTGTATGTGCTGTACAGCGCCAACAACCCGCCGATTGTTTTGTCCGAAATTTTGTCGGTGGACGAAGTCCGTGCGGCCCTTGCAACGCTTTAATTGTTTTGTTTAACGGGAGTCCTATGACTGAGATCGACACCATGCGCCACATTTTGAGCACCTGCCGCACCATCGCGGTGGTGGGCTTGAGCCCCAAACCGCACCGTGCCAGCTTTGATGTGAGCCGCGCCATGCAAGCGCGTGGCTGGCGCATCATCCCCATCAACCCCAACGCCAGCGAGATCCTGGGCGAAACCGCTTACCCCTCGCTCACCGAGGCCGCCCGCCACGTGTCCATTGACTTGGTCAACGTCTTTCGCAACAGCGAGGACGTGCCCCCGGTGGTGACCGAGGCCATCGCCATCGGTGCCAAAGCCATCTGGCTGCAACTGGGCATTGAACACGCGCAGGCCGCCGCTGAGGCGCAAGCCGCCAGGCTGGCTTGGGTCCAAAACAAGTGTTTGATGGTGGAGCAAAGCCGCCTTGGCACCCTGCCAGGCGCTTGCGCGACAATCGAGCCATGAACGATCAAGTCACTCCCAGCGCCTTTGCGCCCCTCCAAAACGACACTTTTTTGCGCGCGTGTCTGCGCCAATCCACCGCGCACACCCCGGTTTGGCTGATGCGCCAAGCGGGCCGCTACCTGTCGGAATACCGCGAAACCCGTGCCAAAGCCGGCAGTTTCATGGACCTGGCCACCAACCCGGCCTTTGCCACCGAGGTCACGCTGCAGCCGCTGGACCGCTACCCGCTGGATGCCGCCATTTTGTTCAGCGACATCCTGACCGTGCCCGACGCCATGGGCCTGGGGCTGACCTTCACGCAAGGTGAAGGCCCTAAATTTGCCAAGAACGTGCGAGACGAGGCCGCCGTGGCCGAGCTGGCCGTACCTGACATGAACAAGCTGCGCTACGTGTTTGACGCCGTCACCTCGATTCGCAAAGCGCTCAATGGGCGTGTGCCGCTCATCGGTTTCTCAGGCAGCCCGTGGACGCTGGCCTGCTACATGGTGGAAGGCGCAGGCTCTGACGACTACCGCCAAGTCAAGACCCTGCTCTACAAGCGCCCGGACTTGATGCACAAAATTCTGCAAATCAACGCCGACTCGGTCGCCCTGTACCTCAACGCCCAAATTGAAGCCGGTGCGCAAGCGGTGATGATTTTTGACAGCTGGGGCGGCGTGCTGGCCGACGGTGCGTTCCAAGAATTCAGCCTGACCTACACCAAACGCGTGTTGTCTCAATTGAAGCGCGAGCACAACGGCGTGCGCATTCCCAGCCTGGTGTTCACCAAAGGCGGCGGCCTGTGGCTGCAAGAGATGGGTGACCTGGAATGCGATGTGCTCGGTCTGGACTGGACCGTCAACCTCGCCAAGGCGCGCGCCTTGGTGGGCGACAAAAAAGCCCTGCAAGGCAACTTGGACCCCAATGTGCTGTTCGCCAACCCGGAGCAGATTGAGGCTGAAGTGGTCAAAGTGCTCAACAGCTTTGGGGCCCCTTACCAAGGCGACGCCACCGGCCCGACGCACATTTTCAACCTCGGCCATGGCATCAGCCAGTACACCCCGGCGGACCATGTCATCACCTTGGTGAAAACCGTGCACGAGCACTCGCGCAAGATGCGCGCCTAAAGAGCGCGCCTGGCCTGAACACGGGGTGCGGCACACGCCCGCCCCTATTTTTGGGCCCATTGTTGACCATCTTCGATGAACTTATGCACAAAATCGACCTAGCATGGCATAAGTCACCCCACCCACCACATCCCCCGCTATAAAAGCCATAGCGAACGCAAGTCATTGATTCATATCGATTTTTCAAAACTGCCAATTGAATGGGCAATGCAGACAAAGCCTTGATTGGCAAGGGTTTGGCAGCCCAACCCGCTAGATATCAACAAAGTTATCCACAGAAATGGGGGATGACTTGTGAATCATTTATAAATCAATCACTTAGCGTCTATTTCGCAAGTTCACATCAACGAAGCACTCCAAACGAAGCCTCGGCATGCGCTACACCCTCCCCGTTTTGGTGCACACCCCCGTTCACAGCCAAGTGGCCGGACCGCTCACCTACCTGAGTGAGCAAGCACTCGCGCCTGGAACGCTGGTGCGCGTGCCGCTGGGAAAACGCGAGCTGATGGGCGTGGTGTGGGACGCCCCCGCGCCCGAGGCGGTGGCCGCCACCGACCCCGCCAAACTGCGCGCCATTGCCGGCACGCTGGACGGCATTGCCCCCTTGGGCGCGCCTTGGCGTCAACTGGTCCGCTTTGCCGCCAGCTACTACCAACGCTCGATCGGTGAAGTGGCGCTGGCCGCCCTGCCCCCGCAGCTGCGCGACCTGAGCACCCTGCAACTGGGCCGCCGCCTGAAACGCCACGCCAAATCGGCGGGCGGTGGGGCCAGCGAAAGCGGCTCGGCGAGGACTCCTGATTCCGTAGCACTCACGCCAGAGCAGACGGGGGCTATCGCTCGAATTGAGGCTGAACCCGGCCCTTTTGTGCTGTTTGGCACCACCGGCAGCGGCAAAACCGAGGTCTATTTGCACACCGTGCAACAACTGCTGGCCGCCAACCCCGACGCCCAAGCGATGGTCATGGTGCCTGAGATCAACCTCACCCCGCAATTAGAGGCCCGCTTTTCTGAGCGCTTTGCCCCTCTTTATGGCGAGCACGCTGTGGTCGCCCTGCACAGCGGCATGACGCCTGCCCAGCGCCTCAAAAGCTGGCTGGGCGCCCACAGCGGCACGGCACGCATCGTGCTGGGCACCCGCATGGCGGTGTTTGCGTCGATGCCCGGCCTGCAACTCATCGTCGTCGATGAAGAGCACGACCCCAGCTACAAGCAGCAAGAAGGCGCGCGCTACTCCGCGCGCGACCTGGCCGTGTACCGGGGCCGTTTAGAAAACGCCAAGGTCTTGCTCGGCTCGGCCACGCCCTCGTTAGAGAGCTGGCACCACAGCCGCCCCGCTGCCGAGGGCGGGCGTTACGTGCGCCTGCACATGCCCAGCCGCGTGGGGGCCTCCAGCCAAGTACGGCTCACCACCGACGGCATCGCCACCCCCGGTGGCGGCCTGCCGCTGGTGCGCCGGGTGGACATGAACCACCAGCCCAAAAAATGCGTGTTCTCCCCGCCGCTGCTCAAAGCCATCGCCCAGCGCATCGAAAAAGGCGAGCAGTGCATGGTGTTTCTGAACCGGCGCGGCTACGCCCCGGTGCTGCACTGCGCCGACTGCGACTGGAAGAGCGAGTGCCAGTTTTGCAGCGCGTTTCGCGTCTTTCACAAAATAGACCGCACCCTGCGCTGCCACCACTGCGGCTACACCGAACGCGTGCCCCGCGCCTGCCCCGCCTGCGGCAACCCCGACATCGCCCCGCTGGGCCGGGGCACCGAACAAATCGAAGAGCACTTGGCCGAGTTGCTGTCCCACGTGCGCCGCGCGAACTCGATCACCGACGACTGCCCGCAAGGCCAACCCGTGCGCATTGTGCGCATCGACGCCGACAGCACCAAACTCAAAGGCGAGCTCGAAGCCCAACTCGCCCGCGTGCACGCCGGCGACGTGGACGTGCTGGTCGGCACACAAATGATCGCCAAAGGGCACGACTTTCGCCGCATCACGCTGGTGGCGGCAGTGAACGCCGACAGCGCCCTGTTCTCCAGCGACTTTCGCGCCCCTGAGCGCCTGTTCAGCCTCTTGATGCAAGCGGCAGGCCGGGCCGGGCGCGACGCGGGCATCTCCTCGGCCAGCGAGATGTGGGTGCAAACCTTTCACCCCCAGCACCCGCTGTTTGACGCCCTCAAACGCCACGACTACCCGGCGTTTGCCAAGCAACAGTTAGAAGAGCGCGCCCAGGCCGCCATGCCGCCCTACAGTTTTCAGGCGCTGGTCAGGGCCGACGCCCGCACCCAAGAAGCCGCCCAAGCCTTTCTGCTGGCCGCCAGCGCGGGCGCTGCGGGGCTGGAACACGCTGAGCAGCTGTTACCGCACATTGCCATTTACCCGGCGGTGCCGATGGTGATTCAGCGCGTGGCCAATGTCGAGCGCGCCCAAATGCTGGTCGAGAGCCCCAACCGTGCGGCGTTACAGCGATTTCTGACGGAGTGGCAAACGGTGCTGCACGCCAGCCGGGCGTTGCCTGAAGCCAGAGGCTTGATTCGCTGGGTGGTGGACGTGGACCCGTTGGCGATTTAAATTTTTTGATTTTTCGCTTCTTTTTTGATAGCTATTTGTGCTTGTCGGGCATGGGCTAGAGGCCTGAAATGCATTGAATTTTCTCGGTCTTGCGAAATCCATTGCAGAAGTTTTTAGGCCTTGTTCATTCCCCCCCCTCTCCCCAACCCTCTCCACCCCCGACGGGGGGATCAGGGAGCTCAACAACCGTATGTGGCCAACGCTTTTGCGGGGTTGAGTTCATGTGCCACGGGCAACATTCAAACCTGCCAAAAACCGTGTTGCCATGCTGAAGTTGACGCTGCCCCCGCTCACTTTGAAAGTTGGCAGAGCACCGTGAACGCCATCACTTGAAAGCCTTTGCCACATACGGCTGTTCAAAGCCCCTTTGAAAGTTGGCCGCCCACGGTGAACTCACCACCTTAAAACACAAGGCCACATACGGCTGTTGGCTCCCCTCTTTCGCCCGGCGGGGCGAGAGAGGGGTTGGGGGTGAGAGTGGGGGTTGCAGCGCAAGAATTGCTACACAGTTAATAGCTACTAGCGCACGCTTGATAAGGGCCAGCGGCTCAAAAACTATTCATCCAAGCGCCAAAAGCAAGCCATGAATTCGAGAGGATTGATCCGCTGCGAACGCCCAGACCGATGCAACGCACTAAGCAGCCATCGGCCTGATCAAGCGCACCGCAAGCGACGACACTCGCTCAAACCCGGCGTCACCGGTCACAAAAAGTGCAGCCCTTGGCAGAGACAAGGCACTGGCAGCCTGCAGCGCATCGGGGGTTTTCAGGCCATGGCGCACACGCCACTCGGTCGCCCTGTCCACCACCTCCGCACTGAACTCCACAACGTGAATGGCAGCAAAAGTCAGCCGGACGCAGCCGCACCGCACGGAGCGCCCAACCTACACCGATTGCCAATACGCCGCATCCTCGCGCTTTGGTTGCTATGATTTAGATAGCTACTCACGCAGGCTGTACTTGATTCAGAGGCACTATTTGTCCTTCAAAAAGACAAAAACCCACTGCGTCGGTTATCGTCTTGTTCTTTTTTTGACCAATACAGGGATCTCACCATGACACTCATCCAACGTAGAACCGTACTGCTGCTGGCCGCTTCACTGGCGGCGGGCGGCGCTTTGGCGCAGGCGGGCGCGCCGGTGCGCGTGGGGTCCAAGATTGACACCGAGGGCAAGTTACTGGGCAACATGATGGTGTTGGCGCTGGAAGCCAACGGCATCAAAACCGAGAACAAATCCGGCTTGGGCAACACCAAGGTGATGCGCGGCGCGCTGACCGCCGGTGAGATTGACCTGTACCCCGAGTACACGGGCAATGGCGCGTTCATCTTTGCAGAGGAATCCAACCCGGTTTGGAAAAACGCCAAAGCGGGCTACGAGCGCGTGAAGGCGCTGGACTTTGAGAAGAACAAAATCGTTTGGTTGCCCGCCTCTCCGGCCAACAACACGTGGGCGATTGCCGTGCGCCAAGACGTCGCCACGCCCAACAAGCTGAAAACGCTGGACGATCTGGGCCAGTGGCTGGGCAAAGGCGGGCAGTTCAAGCTGGCGGCCTCGGCTGAGTTTGTGGAGCGCTCGGACGCGCTGCCGGCGTTTCAGACCGCCTACAACTTCAAACTCAAGCCGGAACAATTGCTGACACTGGCCGGGGGTGACACGGCGGTGACGATTCGCGCCGCCGGTGAAAAAACCTCGGGTGTGAACGCCGCCATGGCGTACGGCACCGACGGCGCGGTGGCCGCTTTGGGCTTGGTGATTTTGGACGACCCCAAAGGCGTGCAGCCCATTTACGCCCCCGCGCCCCTGGTTCGGGAAGCCGCCCTCAAGCAAAACCCCAAGATTGCGGACGCTTTGGCCCCGGTCTTCAAACTGCTGGACGGCCCCACGCTGCAAAGCCTGAACGCCAAGATTCAGCTCGAAGGTCAAGACGCCAAAAAAGTGGCCTCCGATTTTCTGAAGTCCAAAGGGCTGCTGAAGTAATCGCGGCGGTGACGCCACACGGGGACGGCCATGACCCTGGTTAGCCCCTTCAACGCAGACGCCCCACCCCGCTGGCGACCCGCGCAAGCCACACTGTCGCTGATGGGGGTGGGCGCTTTGCTGGGCCTGCCGCTGCTGCGCACCGCGCCCAACCGGTTGGTCTCGGGTGAAGCGGTTTCTTTTTTCACGCTGATTCACGGGCCAGTTTGGGGCGCGGTGGCGTTGCTGGCGGCCCTGCTGTTGCTGTCCCTCACCCCCCCCAAACGGGTCAGTCTGTGGCTGTCTGTGGCGGCGGCGGCAATGTTGGTGGTGGGCTTGGGCGGGCTGGCCGCCCGCTTCGCCACCCAAGCGGTGTCGCCAGATGTTCCCTTTGCCCGCACGTCCCTGGGCAGTGGGCTGTGGCTGGCGTGGCTGCTGCTGGGCTTGGTGCTGGCCGATGCCTTGCAAACGCTGCGCGCCAGCACGTGGGCTCGTTTGGGTGTGGCCGCTGCCACTTTGCTGCCGCTGGCTTATTTGCTGGCCAGTGGTGCGGCGAATGAGCTGTCCATCATGAAGGAGTACGCCAACCGCGATGAGGCGTTTTGGGAAGCCATTGCGCGCCATGGGCAGATTGTGTCGCTGGCGCTGCTGTTCACCTTGGCCATTGGCTTGCCGCTGGGGTGGGCCACGCACCGGTACGCCGCCGTGGCGCGGGCCATGTTTCCGGTGCTCAACATCATTCAAACCATCCCGTCCATTGCGCTGTTTGGTCTGCTCATGGCCCCTTTGGCGTGGCTGGCGGTGCGTTGGCCCGTGCTGGGCGACGCGGGCATCAGTGGCGTGGGCTTGGCACCGGGCGTGCTGGCGCTCACGCTGTACAGCCTGTTGCCGGTGGTGCGCGGCACGCTGGCCGGGCTGGCGCAAGTGCCTTCGGCGGTGACGCAAGCGGCACTGGGCCTGGGGTTTTCCCAAAGCCAACTGTTTTGGCAAGCGCAAGTGCCGCTGGCCTTGCCGGTGGTGTTGGGCGGCATTCGCACGGCCAGCATTCAGGCCGTGGGCCTGGCCGCGGTGACGGCATTGATTGGCGCGGGCGGCTTGGGCAGCCTGATGTTTGAGGGCTTGTTCAGCAGCGCCCAAGACCTGGTGTTGCTGGGTGTGGTGCCCATCGTCGTGCTGGGCGCGCTGGTGGACGGTGCGTTCAAACTGCTGATTCGACTGACCCGCCCGGTCTCAACCCATAGGGAGCTTTCGCGCCGTGATTCACCTTAAAAACGTGTCCAAAACTTACGGGCGAGATGCGAGCGCTTTGAAAGCGCTGGACGAGGTAAGCCTGCACATTACTCGCGGTGAGCTGGTGGTGTTGATTGGCGCGTCGGGCTCGGGCAAATCAACGCTGCTCAAGATGATCAACCGCATGGAGCAGCCCGATACCGGCACAGTGGCGCTTGACGGCCAAGACATTGCGCAACTGCCCGTGCGCGAGTTGCGCCTGCGCATGGGCTATGTGATTCAGTCGGTGGGGCTGTTTCCGCATTGGACGGTAGCGCGCAACATTGGCGTGGTGCCCACCATGCTGGGTTGGCCGCGTGAGCGCATTGCCACCCGCGTGAGCGAGCTGCTGACGCTGTTTGACTTGGACCCGGCCACCTACGGCCCGCGCTACCCGCACCAGTTGTCGGGCGGCCAGCAGCAACGCGTGGGCGTCGCGCGCGCATTGGCGGGCGACCCCGAGGTGTTGCTGATGGACGAGCCGTTTGGCGCGCTCGACCCGCTCATTCGCGCCGCCTTGCAAGACGAGGTGAAGCGCATTCACCAGTCCTCAGGCAAAACCATCGTTATGGTCACGCATGACATTGACGAGGCGCTGCGACTGGGCACGCACATTGTGCTGCTGGAGCAGGGACGTATCGTGCAGGTCGGCACGCCGCTGGCGCTCTTGAGCCAGCCCGCCAACGACCAAGTGGCCGACTTTGTGGGCCGCAGTGACGTCGGCATCAAACTGCTGTCGCTGCAAAGTGCGGCCAGTTTGATGCGCGCCCAACCCGCCCAGCCCGGCCCCACTTTGCCCGCCAGCGCCTCGCTGCGCGAAGCCGTGTCGGCGCTGGCCTTGCATGGCTGCGCAACGCTGAACCTATTGGACAGCACAGGCGCCCATGCGGGCGTGTTGATGGCGGCCGACCTGTTCAACCGCGCACCCTTAGGGGCCGGGGACGGGGACGCGGTGACGCATGGTTAAGCCACACCCCACTTGGTGGCGTGACCGGCTGCTGTGGGCCGCCCTGGGTTTGGCGGTATTGGTGGTCGGCCTGCCGCACAGCGAGCCCCTGTTTGCGTCTCTTTTCCCGCAACTGGAACGCCCGGTGTACCGGCAAGAGCCGTTCACCCAACTGCTGTGGCAGCACCTGCTGCTGGTGGGCGTGTCGGGTGCGGCCTCGGTGTTGGTGGGCACGCTGGCGGGCGTGTGGGTGACCCGGCCCAAAGGCAAAGCGTTTCGACCGGTATTGGAAACACTCGTTTCCATGGGGCAAACACTGCCGCCCGTGGCGGTGCTGGCGCTGGCCGTGCCCGCCGTGGGTTTTGGCGAACTACCGGCCCTGATGGCTTTGGCGCTGTACGGTTTGCTGCCGGTGGTGCAAGGCACGATTACCGGCTTAGAAGCCGTGCCCGCCCCGGTGCAACTCGCAGCCAACGGCATGGGCTTGAGCCCGTGGCAGCGCTTGACGCAGGTAGAGGGGCCACTGGCCTTGCCGGTCTGGCTGTCGGGTGTGCGCACCTCCGTCATCATCAACATTGGCACGGCGGCCATTGCCTCCACGGTAGGCGCCAAAACGCTGGGTTCGCCCATCATCGTGGGCTTGAGCGGTTTCAACACCGCGTATGTGCTGCAAGGGGCGGTGGTGGTGGGCATGCTGGCGGTGGTGGTGGACATGGCCTTCGAGCGCTTGGCTCGCCGCGTGGAGTGGGCGCACTGAGCCTCCCGCCAACAGGGTCAACGCCAGCTCGATAAGGTGCTGCGCTACTTCTACACGCGGCCACATATGGCTGTTGAGCTCCCTGGTCCGCCCGGCGGGGCGAGAGAGGGGTTGGGGGTGAGAGTGGGGGTTACAGCATAAGAATCGCTACACAGTCGATAGCGACCCCTTGAGGTTCGACAAGGGCCAGCCGCCTAAAAGGCATTAAAAATGCAAAGGAATGACAGCCAAGCTATGACCATCATTGCAAAAACTCAATGGATAGTTCAATTTCAATAGCCTAAACTGATTTACCAATCAAGCAAACGAACAACCCAAGGAGAGTCCTATGTCAGCTGCATCCAAATGTCCATTCGCCGCCAGCGCGCAAACCCAAGCCATGGCAGGTGCCACGAGCAACGCCAACTGGTGGCCGAATCAGCTGAACCTGAAGGTCTTGCACCCGCAGAACCCGCTGTCCAACCCTCTGGGTGAAGCGTTCAATTACGCGCAAGCGTTCAAAACGTTAGACCTCAACGCCGTCATTGACGACCTGAAGGCGCTGATGACCGACTCGCAAGACTGGTGGCCCGCTGACTACGGCCACTACGGCCCGTTTTTCATCCGCATGGCTTGGCACAGCGCCGGCACCTACCGGGTCTCAGACGGTCGCGGCGGCGCGGGTTCGGGCAGCCAGCGCTTTGCGCCACTGAACAGCTGGCCAGACAACGTGAGTTTGGACAAGGCGCGCCGACTGATTTGGCCGATCAAACAAAAGTACGGCAACAAACTCTCATGGGCTGACTTGATGGTGCTGACCGGCAACGTGGCGCTGGACACCATGGGCTTCAAAACGCTGGGCTTTGCCGGGGGCCGCCCTGATATTTGGGAGCCTGAAGAAAACATTTACTGGGGCCCCGAGGCCGAGTGGTTGGGCGACAAGCGCTACACCGGCGACCGCGAGCTGGAAAACCCACTGGGTGCCGTGCAAATGGGCCTGATCTACGTGAACCCCGAAGGCCCCAACGGCAACCCCGACCCCGTGGCCTCGGCCCGCGACATTCGCGACACCTTTGCCCGCATGGCCATGAATGACGAAGAAACCGTGGCCTTGGTGGCCGGCGGTCACACCTTCGGCAAGTGCCATGGCGCAGGCGACCCCGGCCAGTACGTGGGTGCCGAGCCAGAAGGCGCGGGCATTGAAGACCAAGGCTTGGGCTGGACCAACACCTTGGGCGGTGGCAGTGGCGTGCACACCATCAGCAGCGGCATCGAAGGCGCCTGGACCACCCACCCCATTCAATGGGACAACGACTACTTCGACATCTTGTTCAAGTACGAGTGGCAACTGACCCAAAGCCCCGCTGGTGCGAAGCAGTGGACGCCCAAAGACACGGCCGCCGCCAACACCGTGCCCGATGCGCATGACCCCACCCTTCGCCACGCGCCGATGATGACCACCGCCGACTTGGCGCTGCGCATGGACCCGGCCTACGAAAAAATCTCGCGCCGCTTTCATGCCAATCCGCAGGAATTTGCCGACGCCTTTGCCCGCGCTTGGTACAAGCTCACGCACCGTGACATGGGCCCGGTGTCGCGCTACCTCGGCCCCTTGGTGCCCCAAGAAGTCATGCTGTGGCAAGACCCGATTCCAGCGGTGGACCACGACTTGATTGACGACGCTGACCGCGCCGCCCTGTCCGCCAAAGTCTTGGCCAGCGGGCTGAGCACGGCCCAATTGGTCACAACCGCGTGGGCGTCGGCCAGCAGCTTTCGGGGCAGTGACAAGCGTGGCGGGGCCAATGGCGCACGCATTCGCTTGGCACCGCAAAAAGATTGGGCCGTGAACCAACCCGCTGCGCTGGCCGTGGTTTTGCCGAAGCTGGCAGCCATTCAACAGGAATTCAACAGTGCACAAACGGGCAACAAGAAGATTTCGCTGGCCGACCTGATCGTGCTGGCGGGTGGCGTGGCCGTTGAGGACGCGGCGCAAAAGGCGGGGGTGAAAGTCAGCGTGCCGTTCTCTGCAGGACGCATGGACGCGTCGCAGGCGCAGACCGATGTGGAATCGTTTGAGGTCATGGAACCTCGCGCCGATGGGTTTCGCAATTACCTCAGCCCCGGGCTAGAGAGCTCGGCAGCGGCGCTACTACTGGACCGCGCCAACCTGCTCACGCTGACCGCCCCCGAGATGACGGTGCTGATTGGCGGGCTGCGCGCGTTGAACGTGGCGGGCGGCACCGCCAACGGGGTGTTCACCCAGCGCGCTGGCACTTTGAGCAACGACTTCTTCGTGAACCTGCTGGACATGCGCACGAAGTGGCAAAAGTCCCCCACCGAAGGCGTCTGGCAAGGCCTGAACCGCACCACCGGCCAGCACCAATGGACGGGCACCACCGTCGATTTGGTGTTTGGCTCCAACTCGCAACTGCGAGCGCTGGCCGAGGTGTACGCCAGCCGCGACGCGCAAGCGCTGTTTGTGCGCGACTTTGT
>JAGODZ010000068.1 GCA_017997975.1 Rhodoferax sp. | reverse complement strand
TGATGGGCAGGGCTTGGTTAATCAAGCGGCTCAGCGGCGGGTGCATATGGGCCAATGCAAACAGCTTGAGGCTCAGTGCATAGCGGTCCCCTGAGGGGTTGCGCATGACGTACTGCCGCACCACCAGTCGCTCCAACATGCGGTAAATCTCGCTGGCGCTGCGGTCCATTTCTTTGACGATTTCTGCGCGCGTCATGCCCTGCGGTTGAGCAGCCAGCAGTTCAAGTATGTCCAGCCCCTTGTCCAGCGCTGGGGCGCGGTAGCGATCGTCGGCCAACGGCGTATCAATCGGCTCTTCGATCTTGGGGCGGCGACCGCGAGGCTTGGGGGAGGGCAGGTTCATGGTGGCGAGACTTTCAGAGTGGCGATTTATAGCAGAGCAAGCTGGGGGGAGGGTATTCACTAGGCTGGCGACATCCAAATTTGCTTATGATTTACTTCATTAATGAATATTTAATTCATATGTAAATTATTAGACGGGAGTCCACGTTATGGGTCAAGGTCGATTGCTAGGTAAAACAGTGCTGGTCACCGCAGCGGCACAAGGCATTGGCCGCGCCAGTGCCTTGGCTTGCGCCGAAGAAGGCGCACGGGTCATTGCCACGGACATCAACGAAGCGCTGCTCGCCACACTGGCGGCGGAGCACGCCCATATTGAAGTCGCGGTGCTGGATGTGCGCAGCCAAGCCGCTGTGGAGGCGCTGGCGGCCCAATTGCCCGCGTTGGATGTGTTGTTCAACTGCGCGGGCATGGTGGCCAACGGCAGCCTGTTGGATTGCTCAGAGGCGGACTGGGACTTGAGTTTTGATCTGAACGTGAAAAGCATGTTCCGCATGACGCGGGCGTTTTTGCCGGCGATGTTGGACAAGGCCAAAGCCAATCAGGGCACGGTGTCGGTGATCAACATGGCGTCGATGGCGTCCAGCATCAAAGGCTTTGCCAACCGCGCTGCTTACGGCGCCACCAAGGCGGCGGTCATCGGCCTGACCAAATCACTGGCGGCAGACTTTGTGAAGGAGGGCTTGCGCGCCAACGCCCTGTGCCCCGGCACGGTGGATACGCCCTCGCTGCGCGGTCGCATTGCCAGCGCGGCCGACCCCATCCAAGCCGAAAAAGACTTTATTGCGCGCCAGCCGATGGGCCGCTTGGCCACGGTGGGGGACATTGCTCCCATGGTGGTGTACCTGGCCAGTGACGAGTCGCGCTTTATGAGCGGTCAGACCTTGCTGGTGGACGGCGGCGTCACGATCTGAACGCTTGTACTTTGACACTCTCTAAGGCGCTGTGGTGACTGCATTGATTTCTGTTCGTGGTGTGAGCAAGTCCTTCCCCGGCGTGAAGGCCTTGGATGACGTGCGTTTTGATTTGCAGCCCGGCGAAGTCCACGCGCTGATGGGCGAGAACGGCGCAGGCAAATCGACCCTGATGAAAATCTTGGCCGGTGTGTACCAAAAAGACAGTGGTGAGATGCTGCTGGACGGCCAAGCGGTGGAGATCCAAAGCCCCGCCCACGCGCAGTCCTTGGCCATTGGCATCATTCACCAAGAGTTGCACTTGATGGGCCACATGACGGCGGCGCAAAACATTTACCTCGGGCGCGAGCCGCGCAAGCTGGGTGGCTGGTTTTTGGACGACGACCAGTTGAACCGCGACGCCCAGGCCTTGTTTGATCGGATGAATCTGGCGCTGGCACCCACCGTCATGATCAGCGAGATGACGGTGGCCAAGCAGCAGATGGTGGAAATTGCCAAGGCGCTGTCGTTCAAATCACGCGTGCTCATCATGGACGAGCCCACCGCAGCGTTAAACAACGCTGAAATTGAAGAGCTGTTCACCATCATTCGCCAGCTCCGCAGCGAAGGCGTGGGCATTGTCTATATCTCACACAAAATGGATGAAATCCAGCGCATTGCCGACCGGGTCACGGTGTTACGCGATGGCAGCTACGTGAATACGGTGCCCGCCAGCACGCCGATGCCCGAGATCATCGCCATGATGGTGGGTCGCCAGCTGGAAGTCGCTGCCAAGACGATTCCCCACACCGCCGACAACGAGGTGCTGCTGGATGTGCGCGGTCTGCGCCGGGGCCGGACGATCCGGGATGTCAGCTTTAAGGTGCGTCGCGGTGAAATTTTGGGTTTTGCGGGCCTGATGGGTGCGGGTCGTACTGAAGTCGCCCGAGCCATTTTTGGGGCAGATTCCATTGAAGCGGGTGAAGTCTGGCTACATGGGAAACGCATGGCGCTCACCTCGCCCGAAGACGCCGTGCAGGCGGGCATGGGCTACCTGTCGGAAGACCGCAAGCATTTTGGCTTGGCCACGGGCATGGACGTGGCGTCCAACATCACGCTGCCCAGCTTGCGACGCTGGTTGAAGTGGGGCGTGTTTCTCAAGCAGTCGGCCATCACACAAATCTCACAGCAGATGGTGGAGAAGCTGCGCATCAAGACGCCGTCTCTCCAGCAAACCGCCAAGCTGCTGTCCGGTGGCAACCAGCAAAAGGTGGTGATTGCCAAATGGCTGGTGCAAGACTGTGATGTCCTGATCTTCGATGAGCCCACGCGCGGCATCGACATTGGTGCCAAGAGCGAAATTTACAAATTGCTCAATGAGCTGGCCGCCCAGGGGCGCGCCATCATCGTGATCTCCAGCGAGCTGCCCGAGGTGCTGCTGCTAAGCCACCGCATCTTGGTCATGTGCGAAGGTCGCATCACGGGCGAAGTCCACGGCAACGAGGCCACCCAAGAGAACCTGATGGCCTTGGCGACCCTGCGCGACGCGCCTGCCCACGCCGTGCACTGAACGCCACGACCACCCCCCAATCTCAAGAAACCACCCCGGTAATTTCAAGGTAATTGTGATGACCAAACCCGCTTCCCCTCCCTCTCCGTCCTGGTTGGTCCGTCTCTCGGGCGGTCAGGCCAAGCAAATGCTGCTCGCCTTTGCCAGTTTGATTGTCCTGATGGTGGTGTTCTCCCTCCTCAAACCCGACTCCTTCATGACCAAGGACAACCTCATCGGCATTCTGCAGTCCACCACCGTCATTGGTGTGCTGGCCATTGCCAGCACCTTCATCATCATCACCTCGGGCATTGACTTGTCGGTGGGGGTGTTGATGACGTTTTGTTCTGTCATGGGCGGTGTCTTCATCGTGAATTTGGGGCTGCCCCTGCCCCTGGGCGTGTTGGGGGCGATTGGCGTGGGCGCGTTGAGCGGAACGGCCTCTGGCTTGGCGATTACCAAGCTCAAAGTGCCACCCTTCATTGCCACCCTGGGCATGATGATGCTGCTCAAAGGCGGCTCACTCATCATCACCGGAACCCGCCCTATCTACTTCAGTGATGTGGAGGGGTTTGACCAAATTTCCTTGGGGTCCTTGATTGGCAATGTGTTTCCGAGTTTTGCCATTCCCAACGGGGTGCTTATTCTGTTTTTGGTGGCGGTGGTCAGCGCCGTGGTGTTGAACAAAACCGCGCTGGGCCGCTACACCTTTGCGCTAGGCAGCAACGAAGAGGCCGTGCGTTTGTCAGGCGTCAATGTGGACCGTTGGAAGATCAAGGTGTATGCCTTTGCGGGCGGTATTTGCGGCATTGCGGGGGTGTTGATCGCGTCACGCTTGAATTCGGCACAACCCGCACTGGGACAGGGCTATGAGCTGGACGCCATTGCGGCCGTGGTCATTGGTGGCACGTCGCTCAGTGGCGGTGTGGGCACCATTTTGGGAACCATTATTGGTGCGTTCATCATGAGTGTGCTGATCAATGGTTTGCGCATCATGTCGGTGGCGCAAGAGTGGCAAATGGTGTTGACCGGCCTCATCATCATTTTGGCCGTGTACACCGACAACCTGCGCCGCCATAAAAAATAAGGAGACCGCCTGAAGCCCACCTCCTTCACCACTTTTTCTTGTCCCAATCGACTCTTCTCTCTGTATTGCTTTTCCACCACCCAAAAACTTGTCTTAGGAGACACACCATGATCGCAAAAAGAAAACTTCTGGCCTTAACTGCTGGCCTCGCTTTAGCCGGTTTCAGCACCTTTGCTTCGGCTCAAGAAATCTACATTCCCTTGATCTCTAAGGGTTACCAGCACCAGTTTTGGCAAGCGGTGAAGCAGGGCGCTGACCAAGCGGGCAAGGACTTTAAAGTCAAGGTCACCTTCGAAGGCCCAGAAAGTGAGCAACAAGTGGACAAGCAAATCGACATGCTGGCAGCGGCCTTGGCCAAGAAACCTGCCGCCATTGGTTTGGCCGCGCTGGACAGCAAGGCCGCCATTCCACTGCTGAGAAAAGCCAAGGCCGCCAATATTCCGGTGATCGCGTTTGACTCGGGCGTGGACAGCGACATTGTGTTGACCACCGCGCAAACGGACAGCAAGGCAGCGGCGGCCTTGGCGGCCGACAAGATGGCTGAAAAAATTGGCAGTGAAGGCGAAGTGGCTGTGATTGGCCACGATCAAACCAGCACCACCGGCACCGATCGCCGCGATGGTTTTGTCAACCAAATCAAGGCCAAGTACCCCAAGATCAAAGTGGTGGACATTCAGTACGGTGGCGGTGACCACTTGAAATCGGCTGAAATTGCCAAAACCCTCGCGCTGGCCCACCCCAAGCTCAAAGGCATTTTCGGCACCAACGAAGGCTCAGCGATTGGTGCGGGCAAAGGCCTGAAAGAAGCCAAAAAGACCGGCGTGGTCATCATTGGCTTTGACTCCGGCAAGGCACAAAAAGACATGATCAACGACGGCACCATTGCCGGTGCGATCACGCAAAATCCGGTCGGTATTGGCTACAAGACAGTGGAAGCCGCTGTGAAGGCGCTCAAGGGCGAGAAGTTGCCCAAGATCATCGACACCGGCTTTTACTACTACGACAAGTCCAATATGAGCGACCCCAAAATCGCGGCGGTTCTCTACGATTGATGCTTTGAGTGGCAAGGGGCGCGTGTGCCTCCCTTGCCTTGTTTGTTAACTGAAAAGGAAAGACTGTGAAACTTCTACGCTACGGATTGCCAGGCCAGGAAAAGCCCGGTGTACTGGACGACGAAGGTCGCGTGCGTGATTTGTCGGATGTGATTGCTGACGTGGCCGGGGCGGCGCTGCTGCCCGAGAGTCTGGCGCGTTTGCGGGGCCTCCATATGGAGAGCTTGCCTTTGGTGGCAGGCACTCCGCAAAAAGACTTGCGCTTGGGCGCCTGTGTGGGCAGCGTGGGCAAGTTCATTTGTATAGGATTGAACTATTCCGACCACGCCGCCGAGAGCGGCATGGCAGTGCCCCCTGAGCCCGTGGTTTTCAACAAATGGACCAGCGCCATCGTCGGCCCCGACGATCAGGTGAAAATTCCACGCGGCTCGGTCAAGACCGACTGGGAAGTCGAGCTGGGCGTGGTGATTGGCAAGGGCGGGAGCTACATCGAGGAGGCCGATGCACTCTCCCACGTGGCGGGTTACTGCGTGGTCAATGACGTGTCTGAACGCGAATACCAGTTGGACCGCAGCGGCACCTGGGACAAGGGCAAGGGCTGCGACACTTTTGGCCCCACTGGCCCTTGGTTGGTCACAGCCGATGAGATTCCTGATCCGCAGGCCCTGTCCATGTGGCTCGATATTGATGGCAAACGCTACCAAAATGGAAGCACCTCCACCATGGTGTACGGCGTTCAGTTTTTGATTTCGTACCTGAGCCGCTTCATGAGTTTGCAGCCCGGTGATGTGATTTCTACCGGCACCCCGCCCGGCGTGGGCATGGGGCAAAAACCACCTGTGTACCTGCGGGCCGGGCAAACCATTCACCTGGGCATTGAAGGCCTGGGCACCCAAACCCAAACCACGGTGCAAGCCTGAGCGCGACCGATATGAGTAAAGTTACCAACCTGCGCGTCATCGACGTGCGCTTCCCCACCTCCCAGCATCTGGATGGTTCGGACGCCATGAACCCCGACCCCGACTACTCGGCGGCCTATTGCGTTCTGGAAACCGACCAGCCCGGCCTAGAAGGCCACGGCCTGACCTTCACCATTGGTCGGGGCAACGAAATTTGCTGCGCGGCGATTGAGGCCCTGCGCCCACTGGTCGTGGGCCTGGACATGGACTGGGTGGCGCAGGACATGGGGCGCTTCTGGCGCACCATCACCTCAGACAGCCAGTTGCGCTGGATTGGTCCGGACAAAGGGGCCATTCATCTCGCCACCGGTGCGGTCGTCAATGCGGTGTGGGACCTGTGGGCCAAGCAAGAGGGCGTGCCCGTGTGGGAGCTGGTGTCCCGCATGAGCCCCGAAGAGATCGTCAAACTCATCGACTTTCGCTATATCACCGACTGCATCACGCCCGAGGAGGCCTTGGCCCTGCTGCAAAAGCAAGCGGTGGGCAAGGAAGAGCGCTGGGCCACGCTGCAGCGTGAAGGGTACCCCTGCTACACCACCTCGGCGGGCTGGTTGGGTTATGACGACGACAAGTTGCGCCGCCTGTGCAAAGAGGCAATTGACGCGGGCTTCAACCACGTGAAGATGAAAGTGGGCCGCGACAAGGCCGACGACATTCGCCGCTTGACCATTGCCCGCGAGGTGTTGGGCCCTGACCGTCAGCTGATGATTGACGCCAACCAGGTGTGGGAAGTGAATCAGGCCGTGGAATGGGTCAACGATCTGGCCTTTTGCAAACCCTGGTTCATTGAAGAGCCCACCAGCCCGGACGATATCGAAGGCCACCGCGTTATCCGTGAAGGCGTGGCCCCGGTGAAGGTGGCGACCGGCGAGATGTGCCAAAACCGCATCATTTTCAAGCAACTCATCATGCGCGGCGCCATTGATGTGGTGCAGATTGACGCTTGCCGCTTAGGCGGTGTGAATGAAATTTTGGCCGTGATGTTGATGGCCGCCAAGTACAACTTGCCGGTGTGCCCGCACGCCGGTGGCGTCGGCTTGTGCGAGTACGTGCAGCATTTGTCCATGATCGACTACCTGTGCATCGCCGGGACCCGAGAAGGGCGTGTCATTGAGTATGTGGACCATTTGCATGAGCATTTCATTGAGCCGTGCGTGATTCAAAATGCGGCCTACATGCCGCCCAAGGCACCTGGTTTTTCGATCGAGATGAAGGCAGCCTCTCTGAAGGAATACACCTTCAAGCCCAAGGAACGGGCCACCGCCGGATGAAAATCGACACCCACCAGCACTTCTGGCGCTACCGTGCCGAAGCGTTTCCCTGGATCAGCGCGGCCATGCCCGCGCTGCAGCGGGACTGCTTGCCTGACGACGTGGCACCCGCCATGCAGGCGGCCGGGGTGACCGGTGGGGTGGCCGTACAAGCCCGTTGCGATGCGGACGAAACCGACTTTTTGCTGGACTTGGCAGACCATCACCCCCAAATACGGGGGGTGGTGGGTTGGGCTGATTTGGCCGCGCCTGGGCTGGCCGAGCAACTGGCGCAGTGGTCGGCACACCCCGCCTTCAAAGGGCTGCGCCATATTTTGCAAGATGAGGCCGATGTGCCCGGCTGGGTCGCCCGCCCCGACATCAACCACGGTCTCGCGGCAGTGCAGCAGGCCGGGTTGGTGTACGACGTGCTGGTGTTCGATTACCAACTGGCCGATGTGGTGGGTCTGTGCGCTCGCCATAGCGCGCACTGGTTGGTGTTGGACCATGTGGGCAAGCCCGCAGTGCGCCACTGGGGTGGAAACGCTGAAGTGGCAGACCGCTGGCGTCAAGGCATCTTGGCGCTGGCCGCGATGCCGCACGTGATGTGCAAACTCTCCGGTTTGGTGACCGAGGCGGATTGGGCGGGCCATGCCGGTATCAGCGCGCCCGACGCAACCACCATGCTCGCCTGCTTTGACTTTGCGCTGGAAGCGTTTGGCCCGCAGCGCCTGATGTACGGCTCCGACTGGCCGGTGTGCCAGCTCTCGGCCCCCTATGCAGACGTGTTTGGCTTGGCAGACCCATGGGCGCAATCTCGCCTGTCGTCCATCGAGCAAGCCGCATTTTGGGCGGGCAACGCCCAACGCTGCTATGGCCTGCCCACGCGCGCGGCAGACGCTTCATTTTTAACCCTTTGATGGACAGGACACCCGCATGGACTTGCATTTGAAAGACAAGGTGGTCATCGTCACCGGCGGTGCCAGCGGCATTGGCGCGGCTATTTCTTTAACGCTGGCCCAAGAGGGCGCGGTGCCCGTGATTTTCGGTAAAAGCCCGATGCCTGCCGACTTTGTGGCGCAACTGGACGATGCGCCCCACGCCTTTTTTCAGTTGGATTTGACGGACGACGCCGCCTGCAAAGAGGCGGTAGCGCAAACCCTGCAGCGCTTTGGCCATCTGGATGGGCTGGTGAACAACGCCGGTATCAACGACAACATCGGGCTGGACGCCGGGCGCGATGCCTTTGTAGGCTCGCTGGAACGCAACCTCATTCACTACTACGTGATGGCGCACTACTGCGTGCCGCACCTCAAAGCATCAAAAGGCGCCATCGTCAACGTGTCGTCCAAAACGGCAGTGACCGGACAGGGCAACACCAGCGGCTACTGCGCCTCCAAAGGCGCGCAGTTGTCGTTGACGCGGGAGTGGGCGGCGGCACTGTTGAACGACGGCGTGCGGGTGAATGCCCTGATACCCGCTGAAGTGATGACGCCCTTGTACGAGCGTTGGATCAACAGCTTTGACCAGCCCGAAGAAAAGCTGGCCTCCATCACCGCCAAAATTCCGCTGGGCCACCGCATGACTACCTCCGAAGAGATGGCCCGCATGTGTGTGTTCTTGTTGTCGGACGCGTCCTCACACACCACCGGGCAGTGGCTCTTTGTCGATGGCGGCTACACCCACTTGGACCGGGCGCTGTCATGACCGCCTCAGTGACCCGCTATGCCTTGGCTTTGGATTTGGTTGATAACGCCCAAGCCATCGCCGATTACGAAAAAGCCCATGCCGCGATTTGGCCCGAGGTTCGCGCGCATTTGCACCGCCAAGGCGTCGTGGGCATGGAAATTTACCGGCTGGGAACCCGGCTGTTCATGGTGATGGAGGTGGACCCAACGGTCTACAACGCCGAGCGCATGGCGCAGGCCGCGCTGGACAATCCCGCCATCGTGCGCTGGGAAGCGCTGATGTGGACTTACCAAGCCCCCACCCCCTGGACCCCCGCCGGAGCGAAATGGGTGGCCATGGACAAAATCTTTGATCTGGGTGCGCCGTAGCCAAGGGCTGATCGGGCACTCACGCCGCAGCGCGACTGCGCGCATCTTCGGTGCATGAAGCCATTGACCCTTGACAACACAGATGGTTTGGCACGAAAAGTGGCTCTGGCCCTTATTCAGTAAGCGCAAGAAGCTATTTATTCAATAGCAAAAATGACGGCAAAACCTTGTCGTCACTCCCCTGGTCTCAACGAACCGATGAGGGTCCGTTGTCAATCTCACGCGCGCGCTGTGGGTTCCTATGCCCCGCCCGTTGGATGGCGGCTCCCCCGGAGAACCGGGTTGCAGAGGGGCGTCGTCGGTTTGGCTGATTGGCAGAAGTGCTCAGTTCGGTGTGACTTTTTCCCATTGCCCGCCGGGCCGGTAGCGCCACACACCCTCGTCATCCGCCATCCGAAACACGGTGAGCCATTCGTGGTCGAGCAGATGGCGCACGGTGGTGTGCTTGGCGATGATGGCGTCGATCGGCGCTTGCGGGGCCTGAATGAACACGCTCAACCGGAGCGGGGTGTGGCGAAAGTCTTGGCCATCGTGCAACGACTGCAGCGGCAGCCCAATGCGCAAGTCACCGCCGTTGCCTTCAAACACGCCCACGTTGCCGCCCACCACGTTGTGCAGCACCTTGTTGCCACTGCCATACCGAGCGTTGTCCACCGTGCTGGCGTGGTACTGCAGGTTGATCCAGTTGGTCACCACCATGGGGGCGGTCATGATCAACTCCAACACACCAAAGCTCGTGTCGCGCTGCCATTGGTAATCGTGCAAAAAGCTGCGGCCTGCTAGGTTCAGGTGCTGACTGCGGCTGCGCGGGGCCACGATGAACGCGGCGCAGTTGGCCAGACCCCACTCGGGCCGCACTTGGGCCCAGTCAGTCGTTCGAGCCGTGACGGCCAAGCGCAGTGCATCAGCGTCAGCGTCAGCCGCCAAGGGGGCCAAGCCAAGCGATGCGGCGCGCTCTTGGCGCGCGCGCTGTCCAGCCTCCTTGAGCCAGCCCTTTAGCGCGGCCAAGTCTGCGCCGTGGCTTGGGGGCAGCAGGTCGGTGTCGAACAACTGCATCTCGTCGGTGGTGGTGTTGTGCAGGCCGGCGATGAACTGCGTGGTGGCTGGCACCCTCAAACCCCGAGCGTGCAGGCCGGTGCGCACGGCAGGCTCATTGAGCAGCTGCACCAACATCCGCGCATTCACCTCACCCGTCTGGCCGCCGCACGCACCGCAGTCCAAGCCCGCCGCGTGGGGGTTGTTGGCGCTCGTGCTGCCGTGGCCTGCCATCAGAATCAGGCGGGCGTAGTCGGTGGTCAGACCCATCGCGCCCAGTGCGGTCGCTGCCGAGGTGATGCGGGCTTCCAGGTCGGGGCCGCCCACGTTGGGCAGGCGGGGGCGCAGCGTACGGCGCTGCTCGGCAGACAAGCCGGTTTGCTCCACGGTTGGAGGATTGGCTGGCGCGCCGAAGCTGCGTTTGAGCAGCTTGCCCGCGTACAGCAGCCCGCAAGACTCGACGAAGGAAAAGGTCGAACCCGCGCCCCCGCGAAACGCCTGCCACTGCTGACGCCAGAGCAGGTTTTTCTGCCGTTTTGCTGCCAGCACCTGGCCTAAACCAGGCGCGTTGGACACGTCGCTTTCGTCAGTGACGCACAGTGCGGGGGCCAGCAAGCCGGGCAATTGCGGGCGCACCATCTCGCTGCCCAGCGGGCGGTACTCGACAAACATGGCAAAGAAGCCGGCAAACCCCAGTGTTTGCACGGCGGGGCTGGTCGCTTCAAAGGCGCGGCGGTACACCTCTGAGCGCACGTCGATGCAAAAAACGGCTTGTACGGCGGGTGTCACGGCGTGAGCCGCAGGGGCGGGTGCGGTCATCAGCCCTTGGCACAGCGGGGCTTGGTAGCTGCGCTCCAGCGCGGCCTGCCACAACCAGTCGTGTTCAAGCGCCGCTTCAGCTTGGGTGATCACACCTTGGCTGGTGCGCCAAGCACTGGCGAGTTGGCCCGCCACATTGAGGGCTGGGTGGCCCTCGTGCAGCAGCCACTCCCACGCCAAACGCACGGCCAGCAGGTGCACGATGTGGGCATCGTCGCGCTGCTCTAGGCGGGCTTGCCAACGCTGGTAGGCGCACCACGAGGCCCAGCCGTTGATGCTCATGAGCAAAGCCGTGAAGTAGGCCTCATGCGCCTCAGCGGGCACGCCCAGTGCCTTCAGTGCGGCGGTCATCAACGCCGTGGGCTCCGACGGTAGGGCAGCCAAACGTTGGGTGAAGGCGCTGTAGCCCATCAGCATCGCCGGGCTGAAGTCGTGTGCCGACTGGCGCAGCCAACTTGTGTAAAGCCCGCCTTGGTGGTCAGGCCCCCAGTCGGCTTGGCCTTGGTCGAAATACGCACCGCAGGTCTGGCTGATGTGGTGGGTGATGTAGTCACGCCAAGCCATGGCATGACCGAGGTCACGCTGGGCATCGACCAAGTCAGTGGCCAAGGGCAGTCGGGCGGGCAGGGCAGCGTCATTGTTTAGACCCGCCACCAATGCCTCCACACTCACGTTGGCCCCAGCGGCATCAATGGCGGCTTGCAAGTGCGCGTGGCCAATGCGCCCGGCCTGCCAGTGTTGGCCGTACCAGCGGCGTGGCATGAGCAGGGGGCTGCCCGACAGTCCCGCGAGTTGGGCGGCTGCGGCGGCAATGGGCCGCTCTAATTGACCCCAATACGGGTTGACGGCGATGAAACGGTCCAGCGGCCAGGTGGGCGCAATGCGCGCACAGGCGGCGTCAATGGCGGTTTTGAGCGGCGCAAGAGTCGATGCGGCGGGCGTGACGGGGTGGGTCGCGGTGTTCATCACAGTGTTCCTGAAGATGTTGTTTTGGATTCGAGCGCGGGTGGGGTCAGCGTGCCGGGCGTGGCAGGCACCCGTGCGGGCCATAAGCGAAAGGTCAAGCGGGTGAAGAGTTCATCCAAGTACAGGCCCGCAAACAGCCAGGGGTACAGGCCGCGAGCCAAACTCCCGTTCGGTTGGGCGCGCACTGCACCTTGAATGATGAACAGCACACTGAAGCAGCCCAGCACCCAGACGATCAGTCCCCAGCTCGGGGCGGTGCCCACGCTGTCGGTGCCCAGCCAGCGACTGAACACAGCGTGCAGACCAAAGTAAGTCAAAGCCACGGCGAAAGCCCCCACCAGTCCCGCCAGTGACCACCACCCGCCCGCTCGCAGCACCGGGCCATAGAGCAAAGGGGCCAGCGCCAGCGACAAGATGCCGCCCAATGCCCACAAAGCAGGCGCTTCGCTCGGGCTAAAGCCCCACACCAGCGCCGCCGCCGCCACCAGTGCCATGCCTGCCAACGCGGCCAGCAACCAGCCCGCACCAGACAGAGCCACCGGGGCCGGCGTCATTTGCTGCAGGCGGTTTTGTTCAACGGCACCACCTGCGCCGAGAAAGGCGTGGGCCTTGTACAAGGAGTGCGCCATCAGGTGCAGCAGCGCCAAGTCGTACAGGCCCAAGCCGCACTGCATCATCATGAAACCCATTTGCGCACCGGTGGACCAGGCCAGCGACACCTTGATGCTGATGCGCGTCATCATCACCAGCGCAGCGACCACGGCGGTGATGCTACCGACCACCACCAACAAGGCTTGCGCCATGGGCACGTCACCGACCAAGCTG
>JAGODZ010000293.1 GCA_017997975.1 Rhodoferax sp. | reverse complement strand
CGTCGTGGGCGTCTTGCGTGCAGGTGGGCAAAATCACTTTTTCACCGTCAAACCGAGGCTCTTGGGTGTCAATGGTGCGATTGAAGGGGGCGTACTTTTCGCGGGCAATGCGCTCGCAGGTGTCCAAAACGGCTTCAAACGTTTCCCGCGAGTGGTCCGCAAAGCGCGGGCGCTGCGTGAGGTCGGTGGTGCCCAACCAATCGTTGAGCAAAAAATCGAGGGTGGTGCGCAATTGAGACATCCGCGCATTTTGCACGGCGACTCACCAGCGCCAAGGCGCAGCTGTCATTTCAGCGACGCCCGCCCCAACCGCACAGGGTGTCGGTGGGCACTCAGAGCCCGCCCAGGCTCTGAAAATAAACACCCACGCCCTCGGGCGTGGCGGTATCGGCCGCTTAAGAGGCCAAACGCTTTGCCGGCCTGGATGGAAGAAAACCAGCGGCGGCCCCCGTTGAGCCGGCAGATCGCATGGAAGCATGCACCCCTGCGTCCCGCTCATTGAGTTTGAACACGGCCACCGCTTGCACCAAATCCTGCGCCTGACCGTTGAGGCTGGAAGCGGCCGCCGCCATCTCCTCCACCAACGCCGCATTTTGTTGGGTGGCCTGGTCCATCTGGGTCACCGCCTCACCCACCTGGGACACGCCCAGGCTTTGTTCATTGCTGGCAGCGCTGATCTCGCCCATGATGTCCGTCACCCGGCGGATGCTGCTGACGACCTGCTCCATCGTGTGTCCCGCCTGATCCACCAGCTGGGTGCCCTGGTCCACCCGGGTCACGCTGTCGTTGATGAGCGATTTGATTTCTTTGGCGGCGTCAGCGCTGCGTCCTGCCAAGCTGCGCACCTCGGTGGCCACCACCGCAAAGCCTCGCCCTTGCTCACCGGCGCGGGCGGCCTCGACCGCCGCGTTGAGCGCCAAAATGTTGGTCTGAAAAGCAATGCCATCAATCACATTGATGATGTCTGCAATTTTTTTGCTGGACGCGCTGATGCCCTTCATGGTGTCCACCACTTGGGCAACCACTTGACCGCCCTGGACGGCAATGGTCGAGGCCTGTTGCGCCAACTGGTCGGCTTGGCGGGCGTTGTCGGCGTTTTGCTTCACCGTCGAAGAGAGCTCTTCCATAGAGGCGGCTGTTTGCTCTAGCGCGCTGGCCTGTGACTCGGTGCGAGCACTGAGGTCGTGATTGCCTTGCGCAATTTCAGAGCTGGCGGTGGACACCGATTCAGACCCCGTGCGCACAGTGGACACGACTTCAGCCAAGTGGGCTTGCATGGCCCCCAGTGAAGTCAAGAGTTGGGCCACTTCATCGCGCCCCTGCACATCAATGCGCTGCGTGAGATCACCCTGCGCAACCCGTTCAGTGACGGTGACGGCTTGTTTAAGTGAGGCAATGATGGTGTTGAAAATACTGTAAAACATCGCGAAAAAGAGCCCCAACGAAAGCAACCCACCGACGATGAGAAACCACTGCCACTTGGCCGCCTTGGCCTGCGAATCAGCAATGGTGCCTCGGGTGCGCTCATCCAGCAGCTGGAAGAACTCATTCACCGGCTGCATGATGGTGGCCTTGTTACGGTGATAGTCCGCGTTGTGCATGAGTTCGCGGGCTTTTTCCAAATTCGGTGAACTTGCACCCCCTCCCGCTTCCCCGCTGGTGGCAGCGCTCTTGACCAAGCCCATGGCTTGCACCTCGGTATTGACCAAGTCAGCCGACTTTTGAGCCGCTTCACTGAGCTTGCCCATCTCCGCCCCAGAAAAACCCGCCCGTTTCATCATGTCGAGCAAAGCAATCGTCTCACCCGGTGCACCTGGCACCGCCACGTCAGCGGCTCGAAAATCCCAGTAAATACCCTCATAGCCCGCAGGACGCGGTTTTTTACCGCTTCGGATATCGACGATTTCCATGTACTGGTCTTCCCAACGCTTGTCGCCAGACACCACATAGGTGCGCGCCAAACGAGTGAGTTCATCTGAGCTTTGCCGAAACTCGTCCGCCAACTGGTAAGAAAGGTAGCGTTGCGCATGGGACGCAGAGATCGCTTGATTGGCTTGGTTCAGCCCCCATTGAGACAAGGTGAGCACAACAATAGCCAGCACCAACAAGCCGATCAGCAAAATAAATTTTTTGCGCAGTGTCAATTGCTTGATAAGACCCATGATCGATTCTCCAAGGGGTGTTTCACATCAGCTGAGAATAACAAAGCAGATCCCACCCCTTGAGCGCACATCCAAAAATTGCAAGAACCGCAACTGAGCAATCCAACGGATGGCATGTTTCCTTCGGGTGAAGGCCGCTTTGGCGAGGTATTGGAGCGGCTGAGGTGCCCCAGTAGATGCGGGAGCGGTGTGTCAATTCAGCAGCAAAAACCATCAAATCTGAGCAGTGTCATGCACCGCTAGGCACCGGCTCTTGGCCTTCTTCAATGGCTTCGTCACGGGCAATGCGGCCATCGACCAGTTCCACCAGGCGGTCGCAGCGGGCCGCCAAGCGCGGGTCGTGGGTGACCACGATAAAGCTGGTGCCGCGCTCCTCGTGAATGCGGCGCAGCAAGGCAAACACTTCAGCCGAGGAGGCGGTGTCAAGGTTGCCTGTGGGTTCATCGGCCAGCACCAAGGGCGGCTCCAGCACCAGCGCGCGGGCAATCGCCACGCGTTGTTGCATGCCGCCCGAAAGCTCGCCAGGGCGCTTGTCCATGGCTTTGGCCAGCCCCACCGCGTCCAGCAGGCTGCGGGCGCGCGCCAACTGCACGCTGCTCACCCGGCCTTCACTCATCAGCGCGGGCAGGGTGACGTTTTCTAACGCGGAGAACGCAGGCAAAAGATGGTGAAACTGAAACACAAAGCCCAGCGTGCTGCGCCGCAGCAGCGTGAGTTGGGCATCGCCCAGGTCTTGCACCGCTTGGCCCTGCAGCAGGTAGCGCCCGGCCGTGGCATGTTCCAACAAGCCCAAAATGTTGAGCAGCGTGCTTTTGCCCGAGCCGGAGGGGCCCATGAGCGCAATGAACTCACCGGCAGCAATTTGCAAATCCAGCCCATGCAGCACCTCGGCCTCGGTAGGGCGGCCCACGTTGTAGCTTTTCTTGACACCAGACAGGGCAATCAGGCCAGCACCGCTTTTGGATTCAGACATGGGCACGCTCAAAGGCGAATGGCCTGTGCCGGATCAAGCCGGGCGGCACGCCGAGCTGGCGCAATGGCGGCCAGCACGCCACACACCGTGGCCACCAGCGCCACCTGCAACGCAGTGCCTGGCGGCAGACTGATGTTGAACAGTGGCAAGCCGTCTGACCCCAACACAAAGCGGGTGAACAGAAAAATCAGCGCCACCGCCAGCAGCAGCCCCAACGCGGATCCGATGGCCCCCACCACCGCGCCTTGAATCAAAAACAGGCGCAGCACCTGCCCGCGCGTGGCCCCCATGGCCCGCAAAATACCAATCTCGCGCTGCTTTTGCACGACGGACACCACCAGCACACTGGCAATGCCCAGCACCACCACCGCCAGCACCACACCCCGAATGATGCTGGTGCTGACCGACTGGGCATTGAGCGCCGACACCAGCTGTGCATTGCTCTCTTGCCAGCTCTCAATCTTGTACGGGTACTGCGCGCGCAGATGGCCCGCTAAGGTTTGTGCCACCCACACATCACGCAGCGTCACATCCAAGCTGGTGGCACCACCCGGCAGAGCCAATAAGTTTTGCGCCGCACGCAAGGGCACGATCACGGTGCGACGGTTCAAATCTTTCACGCCCAGATCGACCAACGCGGTCACCCGCAAGGTCTCGCTGCGCTGCCCGGTTTGCACCGTGAGCCGATCGCCCACCCGCACGCCTAGGTCTTGCGCCAACTCGCGCCCCAAAATAGATTCACCCGGCTCCAAACGAGCCACACCGCTCACCACCTTGCCACGCAGGCCCACCACACGGTCATAGCGGTCCAAGTCCACACCCAACAGCGCAATGGATTGCACCGCTTCACCGCGCAGCGCCAGCCC
>JAGODZ010000292.1 GCA_017997975.1 Rhodoferax sp. | reverse complement strand
CACCAGCGGAAACGCCAGCGACACCGCCAGCGCGCCAAGATAGTCATAGGTCAGCACCTGCGAGACCAGCTCTTTGAGCGCCACGTTGCGCCGCAGAATACGCATCACCAGCGGTATCTCCAAGCCCACCAGCGTGCCCACCAAAAACACCATGGTGTACAGCAGAAATCGAAAGGCGCCGGGGATGTAGGCGTTGGTCAAAAAGAGCACCGCCGGCAGCGCCCCGCCCACCAAGGCCACCATCAACTCGATGCGCAGGAAATGCGCCGGCAACTGCCGGTCAAAAAACCGCGACAACCAAGACCCAACCCCCATCGCAAACAGATAAGCGCCGATGATGGTGGAAAACTGCAAGACCGAGTCGCCCAGCACATACGAGGCGATGGCCCCAGCCGCCAGCTCGTACAACAGCCCGCAGGCGGCCACCACAAACACGCTGAAAAGCAGCGCCACGTCCAGCGGACGCGGCTGGGACGATGTGGCCTTCACGAAGGATGAGCCATCTGGCCCAAACTCAGCCTGCTCACCCGTGGATGGCCGCAGCCACGATGATGGAAATGCCCAAGCACATGGCCGCCACGACCATACCGAGCGCCCGGTTTTGCTTTTCCACAATCTCTTCCCACAGGTTGTAAGGCGTCAACTTGTCGATGATGACAAAGCTGATCCAGAACACCAGCACGCCCACCAAAGCGAACAAGATCGAGCCAAAAAACGCGGCAGGCCGCAGCCATTCAAGTTCCATGATGAGTTTCCTTAAAAAGTTGAATTGAAAGTGGTCCGTGCGAGCACTGATGACACATGAAAACGATCATTTGTGGCTGCCTCCACCTGAAAACCCACCCCAAGAGCCGCCTGAGGTGCGACTGCCCGAGGCGCTGCAGTTCTCCACCTTGGGATCACACTGACTGCACCTGGGAAGCAACATGGGCAGCACAAAAATCACCATGACCCCAAGCAACACGAGGGTGCCGACGCTGAGATGCGGTGGGGAGCTGAAGGGGGCGGCATCCGCCCGTTTGAACGCACCGCCCTTTTCTTCCATTTTGAACGCCTTGGCGACCACGCTGGCTTCCAGTGTTTCGCCCACCGACCACGTCACCTCGTTCTGGGTCGTTTCCTCCGACATCAGATTTTTACCACTGGCGAATTCGCGGTGGTAGGTGGTGGCACCGCGTTGCACCTGCCAATAAAACTCGCCCGCCACGTACTCCACCTGAGACTGGTAGCGCTCTTTCAAGTGGTAGCTTTTTCCCAGGTAGTCGGCGCGCCCACCTAGGCTGACTTGGGGTGCGCCAGTGGCCGGTTTGAGCAGGCTCCAGCCCTCGGTCGAGTCCACCAGAAACACAAAACCGCGCTGGCGGTTGTAGAGCAGGTACTCCTCCCAGCCAAACTCTTCATCATCGCCCGGCTCATGCCCCATGCGGTGCTGAAACCCCAGCACTTGCCAACTCGCCCCCTGCAGTTGACCCAGGCTACCCAGCGCAATCAGTGGCGCGACCGGCTCGTGTTGCGCAGCGTGTTTCAGGTCAGCACCTGCACCGTGGCTCAGGTCAATCACGCTGTGGCAGCTGTCGCACACCAAACTCTTGCTGCTGGCCAACTTCACCGTCAGTGCAGCACCACAATGGGGACAATTGAAAGACTGCCCGGCTTCATCCTTGGCCGATTCGCCGCGCAAACCCGTGAGTGCCAGCGCCTGCAGCAGCACGGCATGGCCACGTGACAAGGCGGGCGTCTGCCCGCTCAAGGTGGGGCCGTAGTCCACGCTGAGCACCTCGCCGTCCGCGCTGCGCAACTCCACCATGGCAAAGGGCGCGCCCAAAACGGGCAGCTGCGCTAACTCACCTTGCGCAGACAACACCAACACCTCCGTGTTGGAGGCCACGGAATAGCTTGTCCCTTGAAGCTGCGTGCGCGCGCCGATGCGGAATTGGGCCGCGTCAGGCACCGTCCCTGTGGCGGTGACGGGGCGGCTGAACACATAGGCGCCGTTGTCTTCGCTCAGAAAACCTGAGCTGCCGTCATTGAACAGCGCGTGCCACTCGGTCCACACGCCCTGCCCGTACTTGTATTGCAATCGACCCACCAGCATGAAACTCTGGCCGCCCCACTGGCCACTGGCCATCAGCTGCAGCGGGCTGAAGTCGTTAAACAACTCCGACATTTTTCCAATGCGCTTCAGCGTGTCACCCTCGCGCACCACGGTACTTTGGCAATAGGCACACACCGCGTGCGTGGACTGCGCACTGCGAAACGCCACCGGTGCGCCGCAGCCGGGGCAAGGCGCGCGGTACGCGCGCTGGGGGGATTCGGTCGCCACAGTAACGGGGGCTTAGCCAGTCAGCGCGGCTTACACCAGCTTTTTCAGCAACTCGGTTTTTTTGGCATCGAACTCGTCTTGCGTGAGGATGCCTTTGGCTTTGAGTTCACCCAGCTTTTCCAGCGTGGCCATCACCTCCTCCGGCTTGATCGCCGAGGCCGTCTGCGCAGCGGCTGCCGCCCCCGCGCCTTGCAAGCCAGACTGCATGGTTTGCGCCAGCACCTGGCCCATGGCCATGCCTGCGCCCAAGCCCATGGCATCCCCCGCCAAGCCGCTGCCACCGCCACCGCCACTGGCGGCGCCCTTGGCCATCTCAGGAATGGCCTGGCCCGTTTGGTACTGCATGAACTTGCCCATGTCGTTGCCGACCATGCCCATGCCAATTTTTTGGTCCATGATCTTCTGCAGCTCTTCGGGCAGCGACACGTTCTGCACCGTCATGGCCTCCACCTTCAGGCCCACGGCACTGAAGGCGGGCGCCAACTCGGTGGTCAAGGCCTTGGCAAACGCCATTTGGTTGGCGGCCAGGTCTAGAAACGCGATGCCGCTGGCCGCAATGGCGTTGGAGATGTGCTGAAGAATCATGCCGCGCAATTGGCCTTCCAGGTCGCCCACGGTGTACACATCACGGGTGCCGGAAATCTCGGTGTGAAACAACTTGGGGTCGGCAATGCGGTAGCTGTAGTTGCCAAAGGCCCGCAGGCGCACCGCGCCAAAGTCTTTGTCGCGAATGGTGATGGGCTGCGGCGTGCCCCACTTTTGATCCAGCTGCTGACGGGTGCTGAAAAAGTACACCTCGCTTTTGAACGGCGACTCAAACAGTTTGTCCCAGTTCTTGAGGTAGGTGAGCACTGGCAGCGTTTGGGTGGTGAGTTGGTGGATGCCGGGGCCCAACACATCGGCCACCTTGCCCTCGTTCACAAACACCGCCAGCTGCGACTCCCGCACGGTGAGTGACGCGCCATTTTGAATCTCCATGTCGCGCATGGGAAAGCGCCACGCCAAGGTGCCATCGTCGTCCTCGGTCCACTGAATGATGTCAATGAACTGTTTTCTGATGAAATCCATGATGGCCATGACAAGCTCCCGCGTGAGTGGTGGAGGCGGAATAATGACATCCTCCCCTTACAAATTGCTTGACGCAACGTGAAAGGGGACTCCTACCTCCAGAGGGCCATGTCCGGCCCCAGCGATGGTGCTTGCGCCCACCCCCTCATTCATTGCAGTTTCAACGGCTCTCACCTCCCCTGCAATGGCAATTTGGCAAAACCCCAAGTCAGCCATGAGAGCCCAACCCCGCGCCAAGAGGTTCTTGGCCGCATTCGTGTCCCGGCCCCGCGAGTCATCACAGAAGCCGCCCGAGCGCAGGGGGAAGTCCTTCAGACCGAAGCTGTCCCACAAAGACAGGGACACGCCCTGGTAGTGAATCTGCCCGCTCTTCAGGCTCAAGCCCTCTTTTGCAGCGCCCTTGTCGTCACGCCCAAAGCGGCTTGGCGCTGGGCGGATTGTGAGGTGCGTGTCTTGACCGGCTTCATGGAATCAATGGCATTTGATCTATGGAAGAAAAACAAGCCCTCAGATCAGGCAGGCATTGTGCCTTTGCCATGCAATTACAGTTGATCTTCGTGACCAAATACCGAAGGAACGTGTTTGATGGCGATGCCATTGAACGCGTGGGCGAGCCCTTCAGGCGCGTGGCCAA
>JAGODZ010000067.1 GCA_017997975.1 Rhodoferax sp. | reverse complement strand
GACTTTGATCTCATCAAACCGGGTCACACCGTCATAGATGCCCGGAACAGACAAACAACCTTCTTCGTTCAGGTGCGTTTCAGAACTGGTCCAGACCAACTCAGGGTTGATCAGCACCAAGGGGGCATCTCGCTCCTCAGACACGTCGATGACGATGAGTCGCTCATGCCTATCGACTTGCGTGGCCGCCAAGCCAATGCCTTTGGCGTCGTACATGGTGTCGAGCATGTCGGCAATCAACGCCTGAAGGCGCGAATCGACAGCCACTACGGGTCGAGCGACGGTATGGAGCTTAGGATCAGGAAAACAGAGAATGGGTAATAACGCCATGATTTTTGGGAGGTGTGAGGGCCGTCGCCTGATTGACTGGCAACCGGGAACGCCGCAGAGGTTCTAATATGTCTCTATTTTCGCCACTTTTAGCCGGGGCCGGGGAGACGGCAGGCAGAAAGCGTTGCTGAATCAAGGGCTTGGGCGCAAAATCGTGCGTCAATTGTCAAGAATTTATTGGCGCGGCTCACCCTCAGGCCACTCCTCGAACCGATTAAAACGCATTTCAATTACAGCAAGCTATGACACACCTCATGATGGCCAAATCCAAGGCAGCGTTCGCCCTCACCGCCTTCATCGGCGGCGCAATGGCCCTTCCCAGCACCGTATTCGCCCAGGATTTTCCCGTCACGGCCACGCAAAGAACGACGGCAGTACAAGTCGCAAATGCCGGCATTCCCTTGAGCGACATCAGCCCCAACGCCCCAGACGAGCACACCGTGAAACGCGGCGATACCCTGTGGGCCATCTCGGGACTCTTTCTGAAGCAAGCCTGGCGCTGGCCTGAACTCTGGGGCATGAATCTGCAGGACATCAAAAACCCGCATTTGATCTACCCGGGACAGAAACTTTACTTAGAGCGCCTGAATGGCCGCGCCAGTTTGCGTACACGTCAGTCTGCCAATGGCGAGATCCCCACCGAGGTCATTCGCTTGTCGCCGCGCACCCGCTACGAAAGCCTTGCTCGGGATGCGCTGCCGACGTTGAACAGCCAATTCATCGAACCCTTTTTGGCGGAACCCGTGATCGTGGACGAAAACGGTCTCAACTCAGCGCCCCGCATCGTGGCCGCTCAAGAAGGCCGCGTTTTGTTAACCCGTGGCGACCGGGCCTATGCGCGCGGCCCCTCCGATGCCGCGCTGGTGGATGACGCCACGAAAAAACAAAAAGCGTACCGCGTCTTCCGCGACGCCACCCCGTTGAAAGACCCGGTGACGGGAGAAATTCTGGGCTATGAGGCCCAGTACGTCGGCAAAGCCGTGCTGGCGCGCGGTGAATCCACCCAGGAATCCACCAACAAAGAGGGAAAAATTCAACTTGACATTGTTCCCGCCACCATCGACATCATTGCGGCCAAAGAGGAAATGCGGGTGGGCGACCGCTTACTGCCAGAGCCCGAACCCGAATTGTTGAGCTATGTTCCCCGCGCGCCCGGCGACGCTGTGGATGGGCGCATTGTGTCGGTCTATGGCAGTGCCGTGGCCAATGCCGCACAAAATCAGGTGGTCGTGGTCAACTTGGGAACGCGCGACGGCATAGAAAGCGGCCACGTCATGGCGATTCTTAAAGACGGCGCTCGCCTGATCGACAAGACCGACCCCGCCCGCACTGCCTTGAAATTGCCGGATGAGCGCAATGGCCTGCTGATGGTGTTTCGCACGTTTGAGAAACTGTCCTATGCCCTGGTTCTTGACATCACTGACGGTGTCAAGGTGGGAGATCGACTCACCAATCCCCGCTAGGCGCTGTCGTGGAGCGCGATGAACTGAGCGCTTGGCTTCGCCTTTCGCTGACACAGGGCATAGGCAACGCCACAGCCCGAAAACTGTTGTCTGCGTTTGGTTTGCCAGAGGCTATTTTCAAGCAGCCAGCGGCGGCACTGCTGCAGGTGGTCAGCACCGCTCAGGCCACCGCACTGCGTGGCGAACCCGCTGAACTGCAAGCCCTCGTCGAGACCACTTGGACCTGGCTGAACGATGACAGTCCAGGGTCCGCGCGGCGGCAAATCGTTGTATTGGGAGACTCAGATTACCCCCCTTCGCTTTTGACCATGGAAGACCCTCCGCTCATGCTGTACCTGCTGGGTGCCGGAACTTTAAAGGCAAATAGCCTCCTAACCCAATACAGCATTGCGGGAACAGCTATTAAATCAATAGCACAACTGTTGTCAGACCGTGCCCCGCTTAGCCTAGCGATGGTGGGCAGTCGCAACCCCACGCCGCAAGGGTCGGTCAATGCTCGGCAGTTTGCCAAAACTTTTGCTCAGTCAGGTTTGACGGTGGTCTCGGGATTGGCCTTGGGCATTGATGGCGCCGCCCATGAAGGTGCCTTGGAGGGCGCGGCCCTCAACCCCGCAGACTTGGTCACCATTGCGGTTGTCGGCACAGGCTTAGACCGGGTGTACCCCCGAGCCCACCGTGATCTGGCGCACCGCATCACCCAACACGGCTTGCTGGTCAGTGAATACCCGCTGGGAACACCCCCTCTCACCGCTAACTTCCCCAAACGCAATCGACTCATTGCCGGCCTGACGCAAGGAACTTTGGTGGTGGAAGCGGCCCTCAAGTCCGGGTCCTTGATCACGGCTCGGTTGACCGTTGAGCAAGGCAAAGAGGTGTTTGCCATCCCAGGCTCCATTCATTCCACCCAATCGCGCGGTTGCCACTCCCTCATCAAACAAGGTGCCAAATTGGTGGAGTCGGCGACGGATGTCTTGGAAGAATTGAAGTTGGACGTGGGGACCGTGAAAAATGCAGAACAACAGGAGAGTGATGGAGACAACGCCGATACCCGCACACCCTCCGCTGCCGACCCGCTTTTATGGGAGTGCCTCGGGTTTGACCCTGTGGGTCTCGACGCGCTACAGGCCAGGAGCGGCTTGGACACCGCCACGCTGCAGGCGCAGTTGATGACGTGGGAGCTGGAGGGGCAGGTCGCCCGCCTGCCCGGGGGTCTATTCCAGCGCTTGGTCAGCGCTTAAGGCCGGAAATACACGGCAAATCCGGCTGAAGCCACAGTCTGCTGCTTTTGGTTCTGGATTCGCGCTATATTGGGATCCATGTTTGAAGTGCTTGTTTTCGTGTTTGAGAATTACTGGCGCGGGGATGCCTGCCCCGAGTGGGCGCACTTGGAGCGCAAACTGAATACGGTCGGGTTCGACGCCGAAGAGATTCAAGACGCCTTGGTCTGGCTGAACGATCTCAATTTGGCAGCGAGCGGGTTACTTCAGCCCGTCACGAGCCGCGATGAGGCCGACTGCAAGGCAACAGCGAGTGCCCCATTCTTCAGTCAGTCACCCAACACCATGCGGATTTACTCTGCGCAGGAACAATCGTGCTTGAGCGTTGAGTCGCTGGGGTTCATGACTTTTCTTGAGTCCTCAGGTGTCCTGACGCCCCACATGCGCGAGATTGTGATTGATCGTGCCATGGCTGCCAGCGTTGACCCTGTATTGCTAGACGACCTCAAAATCATTGTTTTAATGGTGTTCTGGAGTCTAGGCAAAGAGCCGGATGCGCTCGTGCTTGACGAGTTATGCGAATCCAGTGCAGAACGCATCGCACACTGAATCAAAACCACTTAGGTCCAAAGTCGCTCGGGGTTGGCTTCTAACTTGACCAAGGCATCACGAGTGGCGCGCACGGTCAATGTTTCTTCCTCTTGCGGCAGCAACAATCCGGCCTGCAGGTAGGCGGCCAATCGGCCCGCTTGAATCAAATAGCTGCGCCCATCCGCGGAGGCCAGCAAATGCAGGTGCTTGCGCTCGCTGCGCCACAGCAGTTGCACCGCAATAACGCGGTCATTGTGGTCCAGTGTGAACCACGCCCCCAACTGCAACTCTTGCGCCCAGGCCATCATGGCCGCGTTAGGCAAAGAACCTCCATTGGCAATGACCACGATCATGGCCGCGTCGATGCCCAGCAATAACTCGATACTTTCAACATCCAAGGGCAGATCGCCCATGCCATCCTCACTGACAAATTCATCCAAACGCTCCAGCCGCTCCGCCATTGCTGTGATTTGTTCAGCCGGAATCGCCTGCGTTTTGGACATGAAGGCATCGGCCAGCGTGTCACTCACAATCTTCAGATGTACCTCCTGTGCCGAGGGTGCCAGACCCAGCATACTCATGCCCAAACGCAGTTTTTGCAGCATTTGGGGCAAGTCTTGGATCACCTGGGCGCGTTCTACTCGATTGGACTTGGCGCTGGCGGCCCAAACCAAGTCAGTGGCCGATTTTTTAAGCCCCAAGGTGTCTGCATGCTTTGGCCCCCTGCGAACGGCTGACACAGCCAGCACTTCCGCCCATACTTTGAACAAGAATTCGCGTATTTCGTTGCGAACGGGCATGTCCTTGAGCATGTTGCGCATTTCAATCGTGTATTGAATGGTGAGCGTTTCCTTCTGCTCCACTTGCTGCGCGACACTGACCACCTTCTGAGTGGCATCCGATCCCGTCAAAAACTTAGCCAGAAATTTCTGAAACTCGTCGTACACCAGTTGGTACACCCGTTTTCCGGTTTCGGGGTACTGCTCAATCACCTGCACCACCCGTTTGATTTCTGCCTGCAACACGTTGCTGTTGACACTGTTGTCGTCAAACCCCATCACGCAAGAGCCCATTCGATCAATCAACAACCGCGCCGGATGATTCAGTGTGCTAAAAAACTCAGGGTCAGCCAGCGCCACCCGAAGCACCGGCATCTGCAAACGCGCAAACCAGACTCTGACACCCGGCGGGATTCGGTCTTCCTGCAGAATGGCCTGAAACATCAAGGCGACGATTTCAATAATGGCTTTTTCGCTCTTGGTTTCCGCCTTGGCCTTGAGTTCAGCGGTTGTTCTACGCAGTTCAACCGCGACCTGAGCGACTCCAGCAGGGCTGAAGTCTTCCAGAATCGTATCCCCACCGAAATGAGCACTCACCGGCCGGGGTTGATAAGCGATTGCGGCGGCGAGGGCGGGCGAGGGCAACGCTTGCACCGCAGTGTCAAAATTACCCTCGGCAGACCCTACCAACAGACGTTTGAGCTGGCTCATCACGCCCAGAGCTCGGCTGCGGGCGCGCGCCAGAGGCGTGCTGGCGGTCATCATCCGGGTCTCATCTGACGTGCCTTCGTAACCATACGCCGGTCGCCTCGCCGGCTGAGGGTTCGTCACCGAAGAGGGCGGCGATGCTGCACCACGCTCCCCCCTCGCACCAGAGTCGATTCGGGAGGCCATCCAAGCAGGGCGACTGACCCCCCATCCCAACCGTCCACCAAACGCAGATGACCGAGGTGCCGAGGGCTCCCCCATGCGCACGGGCGCAGCTGGCCTGTGCGAACCCGCTCCACCGCCACCCCACTCGCGTGACGCTTGGCCTGAGGAGCCTGCGCTTGGGTCGCTTTGAGACTGGAGACGGTCATTGTCCGATTTCAAGGGCGGCGACACCGAGTCAGACTCGGGACGCCGAAGCGGCGCAGGCGAGGGCCGTCGCTTGACTCGGGCGTCCAAGTCAATGGTGGGCATGACACCCTGCTCAATCAGAAATTGATTACTCTCGACATAGGCTTTTTTCAGGCGATCGACCAGCAGTTTCTGGGCCACATCATTGACCACCGACCACGCGTCTCGCGGCATGCCCACGTTGTCCCATTGCTCAATCAGTGGCAGCAGCAGCACATCAGGGCGCAGCACATCTCGCGCATCAAGTTCCTGCGCGCCCTCCAAATACCGGATGCGAAGGGCAAGGTCATTCACGTCCGTGGTGGCTTTTTCCATCAAGGCTTGCACCAGACGGGAGACAATGATCTTGTTGTCCGCCACCTCCGTGCCAATCAACTCCAGCTCATCACTGAGGGCTTTGGGGCTTGCGCTAGCAGGGAGCTGCAGTGCGAGCTTCCAAGCTTTTTGCGTCTTCTCCTGCCAACTCCCCCGTTCACGCTGAAACAAAGTCCAAGCATCACGGCGAAGTTGCATCTGCCGACTGGGAGCCGCTTCGTTCATTGCAGCGATAAGACGCTCATCAATGGCGGTCACCAAAGCGACGAGTAATCTCTCTGCATCCGCAATCAAGCGAGACCGCACCTCACGGGCTAAACGAGTTTGTTGCGTGGAGGAAAGAGATGACGCCATGGTTTAAATTCTAGGAGACTTCCCGCCTGCAGTCACGTTACAACGCAGAGACCCCTGATCAAACGGTAGCGCCGGAGTTGGGGTCACTGGGGTCTTCGTCTTTCTTGGGCGTATTTTTAATCAGGTCTTCGCGCTTGATACCCAGCCACATCGCAATCGCAGCCGCAACGAAAACTGAAGAGTAGATGCCAAACAGAATACCAATCGTCAACGCCAAGGCGAAATAATGCAAGGTAGCGCCGCCAAAGAGCAGCATGGACAACACCATCAACTGCGTTGATCCGTGGGTGATGATGGTGCGGCTGATGGTGGAGGTAATGGCACTGTTAATGACTTCCTCGCTCGTCATCTTGCGGTAACGACGGAAATTCTCGCGAATACGGTCAAAGATAACCACCGATTCGTTCACGGAATAACCGAGCACAGCCAGCACGGCCGCCAGCACGGGCAAGGAAAACTCCCACTGGAAAAAAGCAAAAAATCCCAGAATGATGATGACGTCATGCAAGTTAGCAATGATGGCCGCAACCGCGAACTTCCACTCGAATCGAATGGCCAAGTAAATCATGATGCCAGCGATCACAAAGGCCAAGGCCTTGAGTCCATCCACCGCCAATTCATCACCCACTTGGGGTCCCACGAACTCACTGCGTCGCATGGTGACGTCCGTTTCAGACGCCTTCAGTGCCGCCAATACGGTCACGCTTTGCTGCGCAGAACTGACGCCTTTTTGCACAGGCAGGCGAATCAACACATCGCGAGCCGTGCCAAAGTTCTGAACCTGCACGTCCTGCAATCCCAATGTGGAGATCACGTCGCGCACCTTGTTCAAATCGGCAGGCTGTGAATAACTCACCTCCATCAGGGTGCCGCCCGTGAACTCCACCGACAGATTCAACCCGCGAGAGAACAAAAAGAACATCGCCGCCAGAAACGTCAAAATAGACACGGCATTGAGGACCAACGCATGCCGCATGAACGGAATGTCTTTTTTAATTCTAAAAAATTCCATGGTGAACTCCCTTAGTTGGACGTGACTTGAGTCGATGACTCAGGACGCCAAACCGTACCAATCGACACACTTTTCAGTTTCTTTTTGCGGCCATACCAAGCATTGACGAAACCGCGCGAGACAAACACGCTGGAGAACATGCTGGTCAGAATACCCAGCACGTGAACCACCGCAAACCCCCGCACCGGACCCGATCCGAAGGCCAGCAGCGCAATGCCTGCAATCAAGGTGGTCACGTTGGAGTCCAGAATGGTGGCCCAGGCCCGGTCGTAACCCGTGTTAATCGCCGCCTGAGGGGAAGCACCGGCACGCAATTCTTCGCGCACCCTCTCATTGATCAGCACGTTGGCGTCAATCGCCATCCCCAAAACCAGCGCCATAGCAGCCATGCCAGGCAGGGTCAAGGTGGCTTGCAACATCGACAAAATGGCAATCAGCAGCAACAGATTGACACCCAACGCAATGCTGGAAAACACGCCGAACAGCATGTAGTACAAACACATGAACAGCGCAACCGCTAAGAAGCCCCAGGTCACACTGTTGAAACCTTTGGCAATGTTTTCTGCCCCCAAACTGGGGCCAATGGTGGTCTCTTCGATGATTTCCATCGGGGCGGCCAATGAGCCCGCCCGCAACAGCAGCGCCGTATCGGTGGCTTCTACCGCCGTCATACTGCCAGAAATTTGCACGCGACCGCCGCTGATCTCGGACCGGATCACCGGCGCTGTCACGACTTCGCCTTTGCCTTTTTCAAACAGCAAAATGGCCATGCGTTTGCCAATACTCTCTCGGGTCACATCACGGAAAATACGCGCACCCTTGGCATCCAAGGTTAAATTGACCACCGCTTCGCTGGTTTGGCTGTCAAATCCAGGTTGCGCATCGGTCAGGTTTTCGCCGGTCAAAATCACCTGCTTTTTGACGATCACGGCCTGACCCCGGCGCTCCAGATAACGCTCGGAGCCAAAGGGCACGGGGCCGGTGCCGCTTTCTGCGGCGCGGGCCTCGCTGCTTTCATCGACCATGCGAACTTCTAGGGTCGCCGTGCGACCCAGAATATCTTTCGCCTTGGCCGTGTCTTGCACGCCCGGCAGTTGAACCACGATGCGGTCCACACCCTGCTGCTGAATCACGGGCTCTGCCACGCCCAATTCGTTGATTCGGTTGTGAAGCGTGGTGATGTTTTGTTTCAGGGCCTGATCTTGTACCCGGCGGGCGGCCTCTGGCTTGATGGTGGCGGTCAACTTGAACTCAGCGCCATCGGCGGCATCGACAGTTTGCAGGTCTGCAAACTGATCTTGAATCAGCGCCTTGGCTGCGTCACGCGTGGCCACATCACGAAAACGAATTTCGATACGCTGGCCTTCGCGGTTGATGCCGCTGTGGCGCACATTCTTTTCACGCAGTCCCGTGCGAATATCCCCTGCCAGCGACTCGGCCTTCTTGGTGAGCGCGGCCTGCATGTCCACTTGCAGCATGAAGTGAACGCCACCCCGCAAGTCCAAGCCCAGGTACATGGGAAACGCATGCAGCGCCGTCAGCCAAGTCGGAGACCGGGACAAAAGATTCAGGGCAACCACGTAGCCAGGGTTCTCAGCGTCTGGAATCAACGCTTTTTGTAGCGCGTCCTTGGCTTTCAGTTGGGTGTCGGTGTTGTCAAAGCGGGCTTTGATGGAGGTACCCTCCAGCGCCACCAAATCAGAGTTGATATTGGCTGCAGCCAAGGCGGCTTGCACCCGCGCCAAGGTGTCACCGTCTACCTTCACCGTCACTTTGGCCGAAGAGACTTGGACGGCGGGCGATTCGCCAAAAAAATTAGGCAGGGTGTAGATGACACCAATGATCAACGCGACCACGATGACCGCGTACTTCCATAGTGGATAACGATTCATGATCGCGCTTTTTGCTAGTCTGAAGAATGAAAAGAATTACTTGATGCTGCCTTTTGGCAAAACTTGCACCACCGCACTGCGCTGCATCTGAATTTCCACACCAGGCGCCACTTCCAATGACAAGGTGGTCTCGCCCAACTTGGCAACCTTACCCAAGAGTCCACCACCCGTCGCCACTTCGTCGCCTTTGGCCAGCGCATCAATCATGGCGCGGTGCTCTTTTTGCTTTTTCATCTGCGGGCGGATCATGACAAAGTACAGCACCACAAACATCAAAATCAGCGGCAACATGCTCATGAGAGAGGACTGCAGGCCACCCCCAGCTTCGGCAGCAGCGGGGGCGGTTTGGGCAAAGGCAGAGGAAATAAACACGGCGAACTCCAGAAAAGTGAATCGGGGAAACAGGGCAGAGCGCCTGCCTCGCGCGCAAAAGCGCAAGAAAAAAGCAACTCGGCATTGTATGCGGGGGCCATTTGGGCCGCCGCCCATTGAACTCAAGCGGCTTTTTGAGCGACCAGCGGGCGACGGAACTGCGCCAATTTGGCGTCCCAATTCTGGCGGGCGGCCTTCACATGGCGGGCTTTGACATGGCCGAAACCCCTGATTTGCTCAGGGATACGCGCCACGGCAAGAGCATTTTGATAGCGTTCATCGGCCAACGCCGGGGCCACTGGCAAGGCCAAGGCATTCAAAATTTCATCGATGCTGGCGCGGTAGTCGCCAATCAAGGCGCGCTCCTCAACCCGCTCTTGCGTTTTACCAAACACATCCCACGCCGTGCCGCGCAGGCCCTTCAAGCGGGCCAACACGTTGAAGGCCGTGAGCATGACGGGGCCAAAGGTCTGTTTCTGTAACTCGCCCTTGTCATTTTTCTTTGCCAACAACGGCGGGGCGAGGTGGTAGTTGAGCTTGTAGTCCCCTTCAAACATGGCGGCCACCTTGTCATGGAAGGCTGGGTCCGTGTGCAAGCGGGCCACTTCGTATTCGTCCTTGTAGGCCATGAGTTTGAACAGGTAACGGGCCACGGCCTCTGTCAACGCCAATCGTTTCTCGCCTTGGGACGCATCCACGGCACGCACCTTTTGCACAAAATCTTGGTAGGTTTGAGCGTAGGCGGCGTTTTGGTAGCTCGTCAAATAGTCGACGCGTTGGGTGACCATGTCTTCCAGCGATGTGCGCTGGGTGAACGCGATGACTTGGCCTGGATTCAGGATTTTCTCAAAGGCAGGTGCATCATGGGCCGCGCGACGCCCCCACTCGAATGCCGTCTTGTTCTGCGCCACAGCCACGGCATTGAGCTCAATCGCGCGCTGCAGCGAGGCGTGGGTCAATGGAATCCAGCCTTTTTGCCACGCATAGCCCAACATCATGGGGTTGGTGTAAATACTGTCACCCAGCAGCTGAGTGGCAGCGGCGTCGGCGTTGAACACCCCCACCCCGTCCAGGCCCACCGCCTTCACCACATCACTCACGCACGCCTCGGCCGGATTTTCCCAGTTGGCGTTGGTCACAAACGCGGCGGTGGGAATGGCGTGGGAATTGAGCGCCACATGGGTGCGCCCCGCGCGCATGCGCATGGCGGTTTCTTTGCCCGCCACCACGATGGGGTCGCAGCCAATGATCAGATCGGCTGCAGCCATGCTGACGCGCGTGGTGCGAATAGCGTCTTGGCTTTCACCTATCAACACGTGGCTCCAAGTGGCCCCGCCTTTTTGCGCCAATCCACCCGCATCTTGGGTGACGACACCTTTGCCTTCGAGGTGAGCGGCCACGCCCAGCAATTGGCCAATGGTGATCACGCCGGTGCCCCCGACACCCGCCACAATGATCCCCCACACTGCGCCCTCGACGGACGCTGGGCTTGGGATCAGTGGCTCAGGCAGTGGGCTCAACTCAAACGGCGACACGCCTTTGCCTTTGGCTTTCTTCTTCAGCGAACCGCCTTCCACCGTGACGAAACTGGGGCAAAACCCTTTGACGCACGAAAAGTCTTTGTTGCAGGTGCTCTGGTTGATCTGGCGTTTGCGGCCGAACTCGGTCTCCAGCGGTTCCACGCTCATGCAATTGCTTTGCACGCCGCAGTCGCCACAGCCTTCGCACACCAGTTCATTGATCACCACACGCTTGGCAGGATCGACCAAGCTGCCCCGCTTGCGCCGGCGGCGCTTCTCCGTGGCACAAGTTTGGTCGTAAATGATGACGGTCGTGCCCTTGATCTCCCGAAACTCACGTTGAATGCGGTCCAACGCGTCGCGATGCTCGATGGCCACGCCTTCAGGCAGCCCTTTGATGCTGGCGTATTTCTCTGGCTCGTCCGTCACCACTATTATTTTGATAGCACCTTCCGCACGCATGGATTGGGCTATCTGCACAACGGAGTGACCTTCAGGTCGTTCACCCACCTGCTGACCCCCGGTCATGGCCACCGCGTCGTTGTAGAGAATTTTGTACGTGATGTTGACCCCCGCCGCGATGCTTTGACGGACCGCCAACAAACCACTGTGAAAGTAAGTGCCATCACCCAAATTAGCGAACATGTGCTGGTCGTTGCTGAACGGTTGCTGACCCACCCACGGCACACCCTCGCCGCCCATTTGGGTGAACCCTACGGTGGCGCGGTCCATCCAAATGGTCATGAAGTGGCAACCAATGCCTGCCATGGCACGCGACCCCTCGGGCACCTTGGTCGAGGTGTTGTGCGGGCAACCCGAGCAAAACCAGGGTTGACGGTCGGCCTTCAATTCAATGACCGACATGGCGCGCTCTTTGGCGTCCAAAATAGCCAGCTGGGTGTCGATGCGAGCCTGAATGGCGTCAGGCACGCCTAGCTTTTTCAAGCGCTGCGCAATCGCGCGGGCAATCAGCGCAGGCGACAAATCGGCATTGGCGCGCAAAAGCGTGTTGGCGGTCGGGTTGGCATTCGACCACTCCCCGCCGCTGAACTCACCCTCACCTTCATTGAACTTGCCCAGCACGTTGGGCCGCACATCGGCACGCCAGTTGTACAACTCTTCCTTCAACTGGTATTCAATCACTTGGCGCTTCTCTTCCACCACCAAAATCTCTTGCAAGCCGGTGGCAAACTCACGGGTCAGCTGCGCCTCTAACGGCCACACCACGCCCACCTTGTGCAGGCGCAAACCGATTTGTCGGCAAGTGGCGTCATCCAGACCCAAATCCATCAAGGCCTGGCGTGTGTCGTTGTAGGCTTTGCCGCTCGCAATCAAGCCCAAACGGTCGTTCGGACCTTCAATCACGTTGTAGTTAAGCCGATTGGCGCGAATGTAGGCCAGCGCGGCGTACCACTTGTAATGAAACAGCCGCGCCTCTTGCTCCAGCGCATGGTCGGGCCAGCGAATGTGCAGGCCGCCCGGGGGCATTTCAAAGTCGGTGGGGATTTTGATTTGCACCCGGTTCGGATCAATCATCACCGTGGCGCTGGACTCCACAATCTCCTGAATGGTCTTCATGCCTGCCCACACGCCTGAGAAACGGCTCAGGGCAAAGGCATGAATCCCCAAATCCAAGATTTCTTGCACGGTCGCCGGAAAAAACACGGGCGAGCCGCAGGCTTTGAAAATATGGTCGCTCTGGTGGGCGGCCGTTGAGCTTTTGGAGATGTGGTCGTCCCCCGCCACGGCAATCACACCACCCCATTCGGTGGTGCCCGCCATGTTGGCGTGCTTGAACACATCGCTGCAGCGGTCCACCCCCGGCCCCTTGCCGTACCAAATACCAAACACACCGTCAAACTTGTTGCTCCCCGGCGGCGCAAAGCCCAGCTGTTGCGTGCCCCACATCGCGGTGGCGGCCAACTCTTCGTTGACGCCGGGCTGAAAGACGATGTTCTGGGTCTTCAGGTACTTCTCTGCCTTGACCAAGGCTTGGT
>JAGODZ010000066.1 GCA_017997975.1 Rhodoferax sp. | reverse complement strand
CGCTTTTTGGAACGACTCCTGAAAGGTCCGGCCCATCGCCATGACTTCGCCCACGGACTTCATTTGCGTCGTTAAACGGCTATCGGCCGCTGGAAACTTCTCAAACGCGAAACGCGGTATTTTCGTCACGACATAGTCGATGCTTGGCTCAAAACTGGCCGGTGTGGCACCGCCCGTGATGTCGTTGCGCAACTCGTCCAGCGTGTAACCCACTGCCAACTTGGCCGCAACCTTGGCAATCGGGAAGCCGGTTGCCTTGGACGCCAAAGCCGAAGAGCGTGAGACCCGGGGGTTCATCTCAATCACCACCATGCGGCCATCGACCGGGTTGATGGAGAACTGCACGTTCGAGCCACCGGTGTCGACGCCAATTTCACGCAGCACCGCCAATGAGGCATTGCGAAGAATTTGGTATTCCTTGTCAGTCAGCGTTTGGGCAGGCGCCACTGTGATGGAGTCACCGGTATGGACGCCCATGGGGTCCAGGTTTTCAATGGAGCACACGATGATGCAGTTGTCCGCTTTGTCGCGAACCACTTCCATCTCGTACTCTTTCCAACCCAGCAGCGATTCTTCAATCAGCAATTCGTTGGTTGGGGACGCCTCCAGACCGCGCTTGCAAATGATCTCAAACTCTTCAGCGTTATATGCAATGCCGCCACCCGTTCCACCCAAGGTGAAACTGGGCCGAATCACGGTGGGGAAACCGAGTGTTTTCTGCACGACCCACGCTTCGTCCATGGAATGTGCGATGCCAGAGCGTGCAGAGCCCAAACCAATTTTGGTCATGGCGTCTTTGAACTTCAGGCGGTCTTCCGCCTTGTCAATCGCCTCGGGGCTGGCGCCAATCAATTCGACGTTGTACTTCTCCAGCACGCCGTGGTGCCACAAATCCAAAGCGCAGTTCAGCGCCGTTTGCCCGCCCATGGTGGGCAAAATCGCATCAGGTCGTTCTTTGACGATGATTTTTTCAACCGTCTGCCATGTGATGGGTTCGATGTAAGTGACGTCTGCGGTGGCAGGGTCAGTCATGATCGTGGCAGGGTTGCTGTTGATCAAAATAACTTTGTAGCCCTCTTCGCGCAAGGCTTTACAGGCCTGTACACCCGAGTAGTCAAACTCACAGGCTTGGCCAATGATGATGGGGCCTGCACCAATGATCAGGATGCTTTTAAGGTCGGTACGTTTAGGCATTCTTCTTCTCCTGAGCCTTCTCCATCAACGACGTGAAGCGGTCAAACAAATAAGCGATATCGCTGGGTCCGGGTGACGCTTCAGGATGCCCCTGAAAGCAAAACGCGGGCTTGTCAGTGCGGGCCAAACCCTGCAGCGTGCCGTCAAACAAGCTGATGTGGGTAGCGCGCAGCTTAGCCGGCAAGGTCTTCTCATCCACCGCAAAACCGTGGTTCTGACTGGTGATGCTGACGCGACCAGTGTCCAGGTCTTTGACCGGATGGTTGGCGCCATGGTGGCCAAACTTCATCTTGTATGTTTTGGCACCACTGGCCAACGCCATGATCTGGTGACCGAGGCAAATACCGAACGTTGGGATGCCCGACTCAATCAGCTCAGCCGCTGCCGCAATGGCGTAATCACAAGGCTGGGGATCGCCCGGACCATTGCTCAGGAAGATACCGTCGGGCGACAACGTCAACACCTCGGCCGCGGGCGTTTGCGCCGGCACCACCGTGACTTGGCAACCGCGCTCGGCCAGCATGCGAAGAATATTCCTCTTCACACCAAAGTCGTAAGCGACCACATGAAACTTGGCGTTCGTCAACTCACCGTACCCGGGCTTGCCAGCCAATTGCGGGTGAAAGAGCTGCCACTCGGTTTGAGTCCACTCATAAGCGGCCTTGATGGTGACGACCTTGGCCAAATCAAGGCCTGTCATGCTGGGTGCGGCCTTGGCCATGGCAATGGCCGAATCAATAGCGGCCTGTGTCACCTCTTCACCGGCGGCCAATCCAACGATGCAGCCATTTTGTGCACCGTGGGTACGCAATTGTCGAGTCAACTGGCGGGTATCAATGTTGGCAATCGCCACCGTTCCTTCTTGTACCAGGTACGCATCGAGTGTCATCGTGCTGCGAAAGTTAGAAGCAATCAGGGGCAAATCCTTGATGATCAATCCTGCGGCGTGCACTTTATCAGCTTCGACATCGTCTTCATTGACGCCGTAGTTACCAATGTGAGGGTAGGTGAGAGTGACGAGTTGCTGGCAGTAGCTCGGGTCTGTGAGGATTTCCTGGTAGCCGGACATGGCGGTGTTGAACACCACTTCACCGACGGTGGAGCCAGTGGCTCCGATGGAATGACCAATATAGACCGTGCCGTCTGCGAGCGCCAAAATGGCGGGGGGAAATTTTCCCTGTAGAGACAAAAGCACTGGGTTCTCCGGTATGTTTACGGGTACGCCCAAGCGCCTCAAGAGTTCGCTCTTGAAATGACTGTCGAAGGGAATGGGGCTTGGATTGCTCTAGGCGTACGCCGGTGCTGGATAGCCACCCATTATAGACGAGGGCAATCCCTAATACGCCTCAAGCCAAGACCGCACTGGCACTGGCTTGAAGACAGATGGCAGCCGCAGCGGCCACGTTAAGCGACTCTTCCCCCCCCGGCTGGGCAATGCGAATATGCAGCGCGGCCAGGGCCTCTAATTCTTTGCAAACGCCCTGCCCCTCATGACCCAAGGCCCAAGCGCAGGGCATGGGCAGGCTGTCATTTCTAAGGGCGTCATGCAGAAACAGTCCTTGGTGGGAGCTTGTAAGCACCACGGGCACAGCCAAGCTTCGCAAATCATCTGTTGCAGCACCTTCGATCAGCTGCAAGCCCCAATGCGCGCCCATACCGGCGCGAAGTACCTTGGGACTCCATAAGGACGCCGTGCCCTTCAACGCCACCACTTGCTTAAAACCAAACGCGGATGCGCTGCGCAAGATGGACCCGACGTTGCCAGCGTCCTGAACGCGGTCCAGGATGACGGTGGCCTCGTTCGCCCGCAGACTCTGCTGCGACGGCAAATCGAGAATAAATCCAAAAGCAGACGGCGACTCTAACCCGCTGATTTCCTGAAACAAACTGTCTGGAATTACTACTATTTTTATAGCACTCTGCGCATACTGGACGGGGGCTAGAGGCCAATAAGTCTCTCTAAAAACCGCCACAGCCGGACGAACACCCCGTGTCAGCGCTGCGCGACACAGGTGATCGCCCTCCACCCAGTAGCGCCCCTGCTTGCGATAGGCCGTGGCGTCATGCGCCAAACGCCGCAAATCCTTCAGCAAGGCGTTGTCACGCGATGTCAGAAACTGAACCGGTGTTGAACTCATCGCAACACCTCCGCCACGGGTCGAAAGGTCTTGCGGTGTTCTGGGCAGGCACCGTGCAATTGCAATGCCGCCAAATGCTGGGCGGTGCCATACCCCTTGTGCTTAGAAAACCCATACTGAGGGTAGGCCAAGTCCATCGTGGCGCACCACCGATCCCGGTGCACCTTCGCCAGAATGGAGGCCGCCGAGATGGCAGGCACCAGCGCATCGCCCTGCACAATGGCCTCCGCCATCATGCTCAGAACCGGCAGACGATTTCCATCCACCAGCACTTTTTTCGGCGTCAGCCGCAGCCCCTCAACCGCTCGTTTCATGGCCAGCAAGGTCGCTTGCAAAATGTTGAGCTGCTCAATCTCCTCCACGCTGGCTTGCGCAATCGAACAGCACAACGCTTTGGCCCGAATCTCGTCAAAAAGCCATTCCCGCCGTGCGGCACTTAGCTTCTTGGAGTCCGCCAAGCCCGCGATCGGATTTTGGTCGTCAAGGATCACGGCAGCCGCCACGACAGGCCCCGCCAAAGGGCCACGCCCGGCCTCATCGACGCCGGCCACCAAACCGGTGATTTTCCATAACAGTGCGGACTGGCGGGTGACGATTTTGTCAACCTTGAAGGACTTGTTCGATGGCATGGGCAGCTAGTTCAGAGGTGTCACGCTGCAACACATGGTGCAACGCAGTGAATATGTCTTCTAATCGGCTGATTTTCTCACCACTTGCCGGGTCATTGGCCAACCACGACAAGGTGGCCTGGGCCAAAGCGGCTGGCGTGGCTTCATCCTGCAGCAACTCGGGCACCACAAACTTCTGGCACAGAATATTGGGCAAACCGACCCAAGGTTGCAGTTGCTTGCGCCGCATGATTTGCCACGACAACCAGCTCATGTGGTATGCGATGACCATGGGGCGTTTGAATAAAGCAGCCTCCAAGGTGGCGGTTCCACTGGCAATCAACGTGACGTCACAAGCGGCTAAGGCCGTATGCGATTGCCCACAAAGAATTTGCAAATGATCGGAAAAGCCGCTCTTCAGTGCCGCCTCTTGGACTTGGGTGATCAAGGCTGGCACGGCCGGAACTATGAATTTAATAGCAGGTTGCGCCCGCCCCATAAGGGCTGCAGCTTGAAAGAATCGCAAAGCCAGGTGTTTGATCTCGGACTTTCGGCTTCCCGGCAGAATCGCGACCACCTGATCACTGTCGTCCAGCCCAAGCGCCGCACGCGCTTTGCACCGATCGGGCAACATCGGAATCACATTGGCGAGGGGGTGCCCGACGTAGGTGGATTCAATCCCATGCTGCGCCAGCAACGCTGGCTCAAAGGGAAAAATACACAAGACATGGTCCACGCTGCGCTTGATCTTTTCAACGCGTTCTGGGCGCCATGCCCAGACTGAGGGCGCTACAAAATGCACCGTTTTAACCCCTGCCGCACGCAGGTCCGCCTCCAGATCCAGATTAAAGTCAGGCGCATCGACACCCACAAAAATTGAAGGCGGGGACTGTAATAAGCGCGCCTTCAGCTCGGACCGGATGCCAACTATTTCTCGGTACCGTCGCAACACCTCCCAGCTGTAGCCATGGACGGCCAGTTTGTCATGAGGCCACCAAGCGTTAAAACCTCGCGCCTGCATATGCGGGCCACCAATGCCAGACGCCACCAAGGACGGCCATTTGGCTTTCATTCCGTCCAGCAACAAGCCCGCCAGCAGATCACCCGAAGCTTCACCGGCCACCATCGCGACCTGAAGAGGCAGTGGCTTCATCGCCAGTCCGACAGAGCTTGACAGCGAGCCCGATTCGATCAACATACCGGAGGTCTAACGAACGATGCCGCGTTGGGGCACCACTTGCTCCAAAAATGAGAGCATCATCGCGATGTCAGGCGCAGCCTCAGGTGCTGTAACAACCAAGCTAGCGATTCGATCTTGGGCCGCGACCAGCGTTAATTCGTCACGGTACAGCGCTTTGTGCATGGACTTCACGGCCTGCACGCGCTCTGCTGAAAACCCTCGGCGACGCAGTCCTTCGTAATTCATAGAGCGGGCTGAAGCAGGCTGTCCTTGGCACATCACGAACGGGGGCAAGTCTGCAAACAACAAGGTACACATGGCGGTCATGCTGTGTGCGCCAATGCGGACAAACTGGTGTGCCACCGTGAAGCCCCCCAAGATCGCCCAGTCATCCACGTGGACGTGGCCTGCCAATTGAGAATTATTGGCAAATATCGTGTGATTACCCACCACGCAGTCGTGCGCCAGATGCACATAGGCCATGAGCCAGTTGTCGCTTCCCACGCGTGTCACACCCGTGTCGCCCGGCGAACCAATGTTGAAGGTGCAAAACTCACGAATGACATTTCTGTCACCAATGATCAGTTCGCACGGTTCGCCCGCGTATTTTTTATCCTGAGGAATGGCACCCAAGGAGGAGAACTGGAAAATCCGATTGTCCTGGCCAATGGTCGTGTGCCCTTCAATCACGCAATGCGGTCCAATCGTCGTTCCGGCCCCGACGCTCACGTGAGGACCAATCACCGAATAGGGACCGACCGAGACCGTGCTGTCGAGCTGCGCACCAGACTCGATGATGGCCGTAGGGTGGATCGCACTCACCGTTTAGCCTCAGGCAATGGAGCGCATGGCGCAAGTCAGCTCGGCTTCGACGGCCAGTTCACCCGCGACCATTCCGCGGCCCTTGAACTTAAAAATACCCGCCTTCATGCGCAGCAATTCAACCTCCAAAATCAGCTGATCTCCGGGCTCCACGGGTCGCTTGAAACGAGCACCATCAATTCCCGCAAAGTAATACACCATGTCATCACTGGGAGAACTCCCCAACGCATCAAACGCGAGCAGTGCCGCAGCCTGAGCCAAGGCCTCCAGCATCAACACGCCTGGCATCACGGGCCGATGAGGAAAATGGCCTTCAAAAAAAGGTTCATTGATCGTTACATTTTTCAATGCTTTGATGGTCTTTCCCTTGTCAATTTCCAGCACCCGATCAACCAACAAAAACGGGTAGCGATGGGGCAATTGCTTGAGAATTTTGTGAATATCCATCATGGTGAGTCCAGTTGTTTGAGTGGGTTGGTTTGGGCCAGCGCTTGTTCTAGGGCACGAATTCTGTCGCGCAGGCGGTGCAATTGCTTCAATGAAGCGGCATTTTTTTCCCACACTGCGTTGTCGTCGAGTGGAAACATGCCGGTGTAATGGCCTGGTTTGGTGATGGACCGCGTGACCGTTGTGGCGGCTGAGACGTTCACGCCGTCGGCCAATGACAAATGCCCCAGCACGATCGCCCCGCCACCAATAGTGCAATGGGCACCTATGACCGCACTGCCGGCCACCCCCACACACCCGGCCATGGCGGTATGCGCACCAATTGTCACGTTGTGACCAATTTGAATCAAATTGTCCAGCTTGACGCCATTCTCAATCACGGTGTCTTGCAGCGCACCACGATCAATGCAGGTGTTGGCACCAATCTCCACGTCATTGCCGATGCGCACCGCACCCAGTTGCTCGATCTTTTCCCAAGCCCCTTGGTTAGGCGCGAAACCAAACCCATCGGCACCAATCACCACACCAGGATGCAGCAAACAACGCTCACCGATGGTGCAATTTTCGCCGACCGTGACTCGGGATTTCAGTTCAGTCCCCGCCCCAATTTGCGCCCCTTGCTCAATCACACACAAAGCGCCGATTCGAGCGCTCTGATGAACGACGGCCAGAGGGTCAATCACTGCGCTGGGGTGCACCAACGGCTGGTTTCCCCTGCCATGGGCATGCCTCCAAAGCTGAGTCACCTTGGCAAAATACAAATAGGGCTGATCGGTCACGATGCAGGCACCTCGCTCTAATGCCAGCGCCTTCATCGACGGGGACACGATCACGCAGCCCGCCTGGCTCTTGGACAACACGCTCTGGTATTTGGGGTGACTGAGAAAACTCAGTTCACTTGGCTGGGCCGTCTCAAGCGGGGCCAAAGCATTGATAGATAAATCTGCACTGCCATGCAGATCTCCCCCCAGCGCATCGACGATCGCACCGAGAGAAATAGTCACATCACTCACACCCCGGTCATCACTGCTTGGCCGGACTCGCGTTCAAAACCTTCAGGACTTTGTCTGTGATGTCGTGTTTTGGGTTGACATAAACAGCCTCCTGAAGAATCAGATCGTACTTTTCAGTTTCAGCCAACTGCTTCACTACTTTGTTGGCACGCTCAAGCACTTGTTGCAGCTCTTCATTTTTGCGTGCGTTCAAATCTTCTTGAAACTCCCGACGCTTGCGCTGAAACTCCCGATCCGAGTCCACCAACTGTCGTTGGCGAGAGGCTCTCTGACTTTCAGACAAGGTGGGAGACTCGCGCTCCAACTTGTCCACCATGGACTTCACGGATGCACCCTGCTCAACCAGTTCTTTTTCGCGTTTAGAGAACTCTTGCTCAAGCTTTGTCTGCGCCGCTTTGGCCGTGCCTGCCTCTTTGAAGATTCGATCCGTGCTCACAAAGCCGATTCGGAATTCCTGCGACCAGGCATTGGCTGACAACAGCAAACCGCCAGCGATAAAGCCAGCAACATATTTTTTTACACAATGGGTCATTAGAAAGTGGTTCCAATCTGAAATTGAACAGTTTGTATTTTATCGCCTTCGAATTTACGGATCGGCGTCGCAAAAGCGAGTCGCAACGGTCCCACCGGAGAGATCCAACTCACGCCAACGCCTGCCGAGGCGCGCAGCTCATTGGCATTGAGATTCACCCCGTCCGGCCCAGACACGCTACCGGCATCAATGAAACCATACATTCGCAGAGTCCGGTCATTACCAGCTCCGGGAAAGGGAGTCAACAATTCAGCATTCAGGTTCACCCGTCGGTTGCCACCAATCACAACATCACTGCTGTCGCGAGGCCCGAGGCTGCCCTGCTCAAAACCTCGAACAGATCCCAAACCACCACCGTAGAAGTTCTTAAAGACAGGAAATGAACGGTCCCCGACGGCTGAGCCCCAGCCAAACTCTGCATTGAAGGCGGCTGTGAATTGTTTATTCAAAGGCACAAATTGTTGAAACTGGTAAGTGGCCTTGACATACCGCGCATCGCCCGCGAACGACCACTCGGCATTGGCACGTTGAAACCGGCCCGAATTGGGGGCCAAGGCACTGTCACGGCGATCTCTCGACCAACCAATCGTCAAGGGAAGCGCCGTGCTGCTGTAACCAAACTGATTCGCGTAGTTCAAATAAGAGGTAGGCAAAGCGGTTCCCGGGACAATGGTCGTTTTCTCCACACCGCCACCAAAATACACCGTGTCCGTTTCGGTGAAGGGCACCCCAAACCTCACACTGCCACCCGAGGTCACTAGCTGATAATAATTTTGGTCTTGGTACGGACTGTTGGTGCGGTGATAGACGTCCAGTGTTCGCGAAACGCCATCTTGGGTGAAGTAGGGATCAGTCGTATTGAGAACAACAGCCCGGTTAACCTTGCTCGTATTCAGTTGAATACCCAACGAATTTCCTGACCCAAAAGCATTGTCTTGTTTCAACCCAAAAGACAGGCCCAAACCATCACCGCTTGAAAACCCAGCTCCCAGACTAATGCTTCCGGTTGGTTTTTCAACCACGTTCAGTGTTAAGTCCACTTGATCAGGAGAACCGGGCACCTCTTGTGTCTCCATGCCGACCTCTGTGAAATAGCCCAACCGGTCAACACGGTCACGGGAGAGTTTGATTTTTTCACCGTCATACCATGACGCCTCAAACTGGCGAAACTCACGGCGCACCACAACGTCACGGGTTCGGTTGTTCCCAGCCACGTTGATTTTTCGCACATAGGCCCGGCGTGAAGGATCGGCCTGCAAGACCAGTGCAACCCGGTTGGTGGTTCGGTCAATATCTGGTCGGGCTTCCACACGAGCAAAGGCATATCCGAAATTACCAAAGTAGTCCGTGATCGCTTTGGTTGTTTCTGCGACTTGATCTGCGTTGTACGCTTCGCCTGGACGAATGGTCACCAGCGACTTGAATTCATCCTCTTTGTCAAGAAAGTTTCCTTCCAACTTCACACCGCTGACGACAAAGCGCTCACCTTCAGTGACGTTGATGGCGATCGCGATATCTTGCTTATTGGGAAGAATCGCTACTTGAGTGGAGTCCACTTTGAACTCAAGGTAACCACGGGTCAAGTAATAGGACCGAAGTGTCTCGATGTCAGCATTCAGCTTGCTACGTGAATAGCGGTTTGACTTGGTGTACCAACTCAACCAGCCCCCCGTATCCAAGTCAAACAGATTGCGCAATGTCGATTCGCTGAAAACCGTGTTCCCCACAATTCGGATCTCACTGATTTTCGCGGGCTCGCCCTCCACCACCGAAAAAGTCAGGTTGACTCGATTTCGTTCAATAGGCGTCACCGTGGTGACGACTTCTGCAGCATACAAGCTTCGGTTGATGTACTGCCGCTTCAACTCTTGCTCCGCGCGGTCCAGCTGTGCCTTGTCAAAGGGCCGCCCATCGGCCAGTCCGACATCGCGAAGCGCCTTTTTAAGCACGTCTTTGTCAAACTCTTTGGTCCCTACAAAATCGACTTCTGAGACGGTGGGACGCTCCTCGACCACAATGACCAGCACATCACCGTTCACTTCTATTCGCACGTCCTTGAACAGCCCCAAGCCAAACAAGGCCCTGATGGCGGATGCGCCTTTGTCATCGTCATAGACATCACCGACGCGAACCGGGATGGAGACGAAAATGGTTCCGGGTTCCACCCGTTGCAACCCTTCAACCCGGATGTCCCGAACCGTGAATGGATTGACTGCCCACGCCGTGCTGGCGACAAACGCCAATGAAACAAGGGCAGCGACAGAGCGCAAACGAAAGCGATTAATGGTCATTTTTGATAGTGAGAAATCAGGCTGTTCCCGCAAAGGGTAAAGTCCTTTAGCCAAATAGGCGAGAAATGTCATTGAAGAAGGCAATCGACATCATGATTAACAGAACCGCAACGCCGCCCCGCTGCAAGCGCTCCATCCAAATGTCAGACACGGGCGCTCCCGCGAAATACTCCCAAAGATAATACATCAGGTGACCGCCGTCCAAAACGGGCAAGGGCAGCAAATTCAAAACACCCAAGCTCACACTGATGAGGGCCAAGAACAGCAAGTACTGTGTCAAACCGAGGCCAGCAGACTTGCCAGCATATTCGGCAATGGTCAGCGGCCCGCTGAGGTTCTTTAACGAGGCTTCGCCAATCACCATGCGGCCCATCATTTTCAGAGTCAGAGCAGATACATCCCATGTACGAACCGCGCCCTCCCACAAACCCTCAAAGACACCGTATTCAACAGTCACCAGTTCGGGTGTTGCGCCAACAAACGCACCAATTTTCCCGACTTGTATCGAGCCTTCTTGCCGAACGTCTGGACTTACCAGCACCTCCAGTGAGGCCCCATTCCTCTGCACCAACCAAATGGAGGGATCTGCCTTGCCCGTTGAACCTGAATTCCGAATCAATTGTCGCAATTGCTGACCGTCCACCACAGGAATATTGGCGAACTTTCGTACGACATCTCCTTCACGCAAACCCGCAGCATCTGCTGCGCCATCTTTTAAAACATCACCCAGAATCGGACGGGTGAAAGGGCCGGTGACACCAATATCTTCGAATAATTGAGCGCTGGCATCGCGAGAGTCCAACTCGCTCAGTTTGAACTTAACTTCTCTGTGACCACCTGATACCGGGTCCGCAACTTCCAAACGCACGTCATGACCATCTAGCGCACCGCGACTCAGTATCCAGCGCACATCTTCAAACGAGGTCATGTCGCGCATTTCTGCATCCGCCAACCCCGCACGCAAGACGCGCTCGCCACCCACTATTCCGGAACGTGCTGCAACAGAGTCTTGTCCGGGACTTGCCAAAATAGCGGCGGGGTATTGCACCCCACTCCAATTCACGAGGGCATACAAAAGGATGGCTAACAACAAGTTAGCAGCCGGGCCTGCTGCCACAATGGCAACGCGCGATGCCAAGGGTTGCGTATTGAACGCCAAATGGCGCACATCGGCATCGACCGGTGCCTCGCGCTCGTCCAGCATCTTGACATAGCCACCCAAAGGAAAGGCACAAACCACAAATTCAGTGGGTGACCCAAGGGGTTGCCACCGAAACAACTGGGGACCGAACCCAATCGAAAACCGAAGCACTTTGACGCCAACGGCCACCGCCATGCGATAGTGACCATATTCATGCACCGCAATCAGCAGAGCAATGGCAACTAAAAAGGCAAATAAAGTCAACATGCGTTTCCCGTTGGCTTAAATGCCAATGCGAGCAACCACTGCGCGGGCAGCCATTCTCGACAACTGATCAAGTGCCAGCAAATCCTCTAAGGATTCGGGAACCGATGTATTCACGGTGGTGAGTGTTTCCACATTCACTGCATGAATTTGATCAAAGCGAATTTCCTGCGTTAAAAACGCAGCGACAGCCACTTCATTGGCGGCATTCAACACAGCGGCCGATCCTGGTGTGCTCTCCAGCACCGACCAAGCCAAGGCAAGCCCGGGGAAACGCTGTCCATGGTCATTGGAATCCATGGACTCAAAGGTCAACTCAGACATGGTTTTGAAATCCAATGCACGAGCTCCTGAGGTGATTCGCTCAGGCCATGAGAGGCCGTAAGCTATGGGGCCTTTCATGTCCGGTGTTCCCAACTGTGCCACGACCGAGTTGTCTTTGTACTGCACCATCGAGTGAATCACGCTCTGAGGATGAATCACCACCTCAATCTGCCGGGAATGAACGCCAAAAAGATAACGTGCCTCGATGATTTCCAAAGCTTTATTCATCATGGTGGCTGAATCCACAGATATCTTTCGGCCCATCACCCAGTTGGGGTGAGCACAGGCTTGCTCAGGCGTGACCTCCCTCAGACTGGCAGGGGCACGCTGCCGAAAAGGCCCCCCCGATGCCGTCAATATCAGTTTGTCAATCTGGCTGCTCCAGGCACCTTGATCATCCGGAAGTGACTGAAAAATAGCAGAGTGCTCACTGTCAATCGGCAGCAACTTTGCACCCCCTTTGACAACGGCGTCCATAAAATAATCGCCCCCCACGACCAAAGCTTCTTTGTTAGCCAGCAACAAACGCTTGCCCGCCCTCGCTGCGGCGAGGCAGGAGGCCAGACCTGCCGCACCCACAATGGCTGCCATAACCGTATCAACCAATTCATGAGACGCCACATCCGCAATCGCCTGTGGTCCCCACTGCACGCGCGTTCGCAAATGGAGGTCTTTGCATTTTTGTTCCAACTGACGGCCGTGCTCTTCGCTTGCCATCACAGCAAACATCGGTTGAAACTGGATACATTGCTGCAACAAAGCCTCTGTCTGCGTTGCCGCCGTGAGTACAAAAACCTCAAAACGCTGGGGGTGAGAGGCAATGACCGCCAAAGTACTGACACCAATGGAGCCGGTTGAACCCAAAATGGCGACGCGCTGTTTCACTGAACCTAACAAAGCATTCATCCCAGCCCTTACAAAGAATAAAGCATCATGGCCAACGGAAGGGTGGGAAGCAGTGCATCAACCCGATCCAAAATACCGCCGTGCCCGGGCAATAATCCGCTGCTGTCTTTGAC
>JAGODZ010000291.1 GCA_017997975.1 Rhodoferax sp. | reverse complement strand
CTGCGACATCGGCGTCTTCCCAGAATTCATCAAAGGTCTTCTCCTTGCCCTTCATGTCGGCTTTCACGGTCTCACCTTCGACCCTCAGCACAGACTTGCGCTTGGCCTCAATCTTCTCCTTCTGGTCGTCCTGAAAGGCATCCAGCACCATGTGCATCGCGGCATGGGCTTGTGCGCCAGCGCCCGGGAGGATGCCATCGGACGCCAGCTCGTGAGCCAATGCAGTCAGCCGTTGTGCGGGCCTGGCGCCCCGCTGTGGGCGCGTCTGGGATGGCAATGACTCGAACGCAGCCCAGACGGCGGGGGTCGCATCGGGATGGGGCGTCACTTCCACGTAGTCGATGAGGATGCGTCCTGTTGATGGCCCCGATTCGTCGCCCTTCATCAGCGCATCTATCACTTCTTCCACAGTCTTGCGATTGAACCTCGGCAACAGGCAATCCACCGCATTCAGGCGATCGTTCCCAGGAATGCGACGCGCCAACGGGGAGCGCACCATACGGCCGAGCAATTGCGTGATGTGGGTACGGTCTTTGGCAGGGCGGAACGACACCATCACCTCGGCGCGAGGGCAATCCCAGCCGGTACTGATGGCGTCCTTGGCAATCAGCACGCGCACCCAGGTAGATTCCTGCACGCGCTGCGGTTCGATATAAGGCACATCGTGGTTGCCAAACCGCTGGGTTGTGTGGTCACCGAACACATGCGCCACACAAGCGTGCGGCAACGATGGATAACGCTCGAAGATGGTGTCCAGAGCACGACCGATCTCGTTGGGGTCAGGCGTATTGGGTACTTGCAACACCATCAGCGGAACAACGATGCCTGCATCCGTTTGCTGTTTTGCGTAAGCCCGCCATGCGTCGCTTGACTCTCTCAGTTTGTCGGTGCCACGCCGCACCAGCACGGTGTCGAAATCACCCGCCTCGTCGGGAATGTCCACCAAGATGGTGTCTTTGATGAGGCCCGACTCCTGCACCTTAGCCGGATCCACCACCACATTGGGCAACTTGATGTGCTTGCCTGCAGATTCAATCGCCTGATTAAACCGCTCCACCGTGGCCGAGATGCCCCAGACCACCGGGATGCCCGGCATGCCGCCAAACCCATTGATGAGCCGCTGAACGATGGTGCCCCTCTCCTTAGGAGCGGCCCCGCCCATGCCACGGTGCGCTTCGTCCAGCACTAGATACAGGGTCAAGCTCGGGTCTTCGATAGTGTTTCGGATGGTGTCCCATAACGTGTAAGCCTGTGCATCGGGGCGCACCTGGGTAACCATGTCGTCCTCACCCTCAAAACCTCGCACCAGCAGGCTGTTTTTGCCAAACTTTTGGGTGTTGAGGAAGTAAATTTTTCCTGCTTCGAACTTGCGGCGGCTGAAAGGGTGCTCCACCACCACCATGTCGCCGTGGTTAATGCGGTCGCTGGCCTCCATCAGGCGAAAGCGCGTTTGCTCGTTCAGGGATGGGTCATCACTGAACCAGATCACCACGGCGCCTTTTTCTGCATCGAAGTTGAAATCGTCGTCGCCGTGGAACAGCGCCTCGAAGGCTGCTGCGGCCATCACGGTTTTACCGGCGCCCGTCACAGCGGTCAAAGAGAACGCTGTCTTGTCGCGCTCGGCATGCCACAGGCGGCGCGCCTTCTTGATATTGGTCAGCGCATCTAACACTGCGTCGCGCTGGTAGTCCTTGAGAGTGAACTTCATGCCTTATTCCCCGTTGGCAAAACTGAAATTGGTCAGGTAAGACTCGTACAAACGTACGGGCTCCACGCCTTTGGGTAACCGCTTGGCGATGGCCTGAAAACGCCGGTCATCGTCGGTAACGATGTAGGCCACGCGCAAACCACCGACTGCGCTTATCGCGTCGATGAACGGCGTGGCAGCGTCCACTGAAATCAACAGGGCATAGGTGTCTGCCACCGCCCAACCACCCGCAGGCAACTTGTCAATGCGCCGGCCGCGCGCGCCAGCGCGAAGCCACAGCATGGGGGCAATGCGGGCATAGGCCAAGTTGTGGTTGACGGCGCTCTTTGCTTCGTAGGTGAGCGTGAAAAACTCGGCGTTCTCCTCGAACCCTTCGGCCATGGGAAATTCGTCGGTGAACTTGTAGTCGCCCTTGATCGGTTCGCCATCAGGTGTCTTACCTGTGATGGCTGCGGCCACGCGGGGCTTGGTGATGAAGTCGCAAATGCCGAGTTGCTCCCACGCCGCATCGCCTGGGCGAAGCCCCTGTGTACGCAATGACTTCTGTTCATCGGCTGCAACTTCGTTGTTGGTGACGGAAATGCATTGGCGTCGACCAGCGTCTTGGCGGTTTAAGCGCATGACAGCATGGGCCGTGGTTCCCGAGCCAGAGAAAAAATCCATTACAACCGCCTGCGGCTTCTTACCAATTGCTAACCGTAGACAGTCCTCAACAGCGTAAAGAGATTTTGCAAATGGAAACTTTCTGCCAGGCAAAATTGCAGACAATAGCCCCGTACCATTCGGCTGCGCATTGTGCGACTCTTTGTCCCATTGAGTTGTAGGCAACGCTGCCTTGCCCGTAGCAAATTCGACAATTACAGAGCCATCCGAGTCGCGGCCTGTAACTAACAATTCACCACTGGCCACCTCTTCCACCTGCCCACTGGTCAGATAGTACAGGGTCGAAGATTTTCCGCGTTTACCACGAGTGACTTTCACAAAACCCTCAGCCAGACGCTTCTTGAGCGTGGGCGGGGTTAGACCCCAGATCATTTCGGTGCCATCTGGCTTTAGTGGCCAAACAGTTTCGCAACCGGGAATATTCCTCACAATCGATCGATCAACACCAACTTGAATTGACTCGCCAACCGATTCAATGCGCCCTGATTGAACTCCAATGTAAATTGGATAAAACTGATCTGGCCGGGGCTGTGGGCCATTTCGTCTTGAAGAGTCCTCAAACCGCCTCAAGCTGGCCCATCGCACCTTCTCTTCAGATGGGTCGCGCTCGGCAACCAATTTTGCCAAACCAAATTTAACCACGTATATAAATTCGTTAGTCCGCGTCAACTCGTTTGTTCGAATTACCCCTTTTCGATTGATTACGGAAGAAACCATCTGAATCCCGCCATCTGGAAACGTTTGCTCCAACAACAAACCTAATCGAAGGTATTCTTTCTCATCAATGGTGGCAATTAGTACCGAATCTTCTGGATTCAGCAGTTGTCGCGCGACTAGCAAGCGTCTTTCCATCATCGCCAGCCACTTGCTGTGCCGATACTGATCGTCACCTTCAACATAATCGTTGTTGTATTTCCAGTCCTTCGCTCCCGAGTTGTAAGGCGGGTCAATATAAATGACATCCACCTTGCCTCTGTGCGTATAGGTCAATGCCTTAAGCACGTGGTAGTTCTCGCCATTTATGACCGTGTGGAAAGGTTTGTCACCGCCACGCTCCACCTTGCCAGTGCTGACCAAGCCTGGGTAAATGGTGTCGCGAAACTCGGCGACTACTACCAAGTCTTCCAGCGACACCGAGGTGGTTTCGGGGGTTGCTGCCCCAAGCAGTTCCAAGTCACCCGTATTCTTGGCCTTGCGGAGTGCCTTGACCTGCCACAGCCGTTGATCGCCCTTCTGGATCGAACCACGCTCGGGCAGCACGCGCACCTTGTCACCCTTGCGGACGGGCCTCAGCGGCAACTCCACCACTTCCGGGCTGTGGCGCTCGAAGTTCAGGCCATACGGGAGGCGCGAGGAAAGGATGCCAAATTCCTGCTCTAGGTCGGTGCCAAGTTGGGCATCCATGGCCTTGGCCTTAGCGATCAAATCAGTTAAACGAGACACGATGGCTCCCTTTGTGTGCTTTTGTTGTTGTGAAGAGGGTGACAGGTTGCATCAACGTTTCCCCATCAACGGGGATCGGCCGATTTTGGATTGCTCCACCTTGATTTTTGGCGGCGGCGAAAATCCCTCAAACGCCTCCCCCGCCTGCCACTCCCCCACCGCATACACCCGCGCATCCCGCAAGCCCTGCACGCCCTCGGCCCAGGCCAGCAGCATGCGTTTGCCGATGTCTTCAAAGCCGGGGTGTTGCG
>JAGODZ010000065.1:6530-13056 GCA_017997975.1 Rhodoferax sp. | reverse complement strand
CGCACCAGCAGTTCGAGCACGCGGTACTCAAACGCTGTGAGGTCCAGCACGGTCTCATTCAGCCACGCGGTTTGCGCTGAAAAGTCAACGCGCAAGGCACCCAAGGTGAGTGAGTCTGAGGTGGCTTTGAGTGCCCGACGCAGCAGGGCTTTCACGCGCGCGGCCAGCTCGGGGTACTCAAAGGGTTTGACCAAATAGTCGTCAGCCCCCGCCTCTAACCCCCGCACTTTGTCTTGCCAGCTGCTGCGAGCCGTTAAGACCAGAATGGGCAGTGTGCAGCCCTCGGCGCGCAGCGTTTGCAGCACGGTAATGCCGTTCACTTTGGGCAGTCCTAAGTCGATGATGGCCAAATCGAACGGGTATTCGCGGGCCTGAAACAGGCCGTCTTCGCCGTCGCTGGCCAAGTCCACTCGGTGGCCTTCTGCTTCGAGCTGGCGTTTCAGGCTCAGCCGCAGAATGGCATCGTCTTCAATCAATAACAGGCGCATGGCTCACCTTGGTGCGCGGTTTCACAACGCTTGCCCCGTCTGGGCGTCGAGCAACAGCAGCTTGACTTCACCTTGGGGGGTGAGCACTTTCACACGCCACACGGTGCGACCGTTTTGCTCACTGCGGTCCACTGATAACACGCGGCCTCCCGTGGCTTGGCGGGCGGTGGCGGCGGCGGCGTCCCGACTGACTTCCGCCCAAGCGGGGGTCGTCAGAACGGCCAACAAAGCCAAGGTGAAAGCAATCAGGGGTTTCATGGCGTGAGGAAGGGGGGTGCGTGCCGGGGCGTTCATCCTAACCCCGGCAAACGCAGCTCGATTATTCTGCGATCGGCTCGACCGACACGCGCACCCGCAGGCTGTTGCCGGGGTGGTTGCGCATGAAGGTGCTGTAGGTTTGGCCTCGGTAGTCATAGACCACTTGGTAGCCTGTCAATTGGGACTGGTTTTCATAAACGGTTTGGCAGCGATCTTCTCCACGGCCTGAGGTTGGGTAAACCTGTGCGGGGTAGTTCTGCGCAGGGTACACCGGTGCGGGGCGAGCGTTGCGGTTGTCAAAGCTGTCCCCGGCAAACGCGCCCAGCACCGCACCCAATGCGGTGGCCGCCACCTTGCCATTGCCACCGCCGACTTGGTTGCCCAACACCCCGCCCGCCAGTCCGCCCAACACGGCACCACCGTAATGGCGCGAGTTGTCTTGGTTGGGGTACTGATTGGGGTATTGGTTGGGGTATTGATTTTGGTCTTGGACCACCTGGCTGTGGCGGTTGCCATGCTCAGGGCGCCAGCGGTTGGTGCATTCTTGGCGGGGGATGCGGCTGCTCTCGTACTGCGGTTGGGCGCTGCGCACGCGGGCGGTGTCGATCATGGTTTGGGCCTGCGCCGTCAAAGCGCCAGCGAGCAGAGCCGTCGCGGTTAAAAGATGTTTCATGAACACTCCTTCGGTTGTGGGGTAGGGATGGGCGTGAGTGTGCTATCCCGTGCCTGAACCGAAGCTGAACCAAGTGCAACTCATTCCCCGCCACCGCTTTGATTGGCACCCACGGGGAATGCGGGTGTGGCAAGACGCTGAGCGCCGCGCCACGCCGCTAAACGACGTTTGCTGCGCGCAAAGCGGCAATGGCGCTCGCGTCCAGCCCCATCTCTGCCAGCACTTCTTCGGTGTGTTCGCCCAAGGCAGGTGGGGGTCGGTGCAGCACCGGCGGTGTGGCCGTGAGGCGCAGTGGGCTGGCCACACTCGCTATGGATTCAATAGCTGTCTGCGCAAACGCAGCGGGGGCTAGCGCTTGATTAACCATTAAACCCCGGGCCTTGACTTGGGCGTCATCAAAGGCTTGACCCATGTCATTGATGGGCCCGCACGGGACGGCTTTTTTCTCTAACAACGCAATCCACTGCGCCGTGGTGCGCGTGCGGGTGTGGGTCTGCATGGCGGGAATCAGCAGCTCGCGGTTTCGCACGCGCAGGGTGTTGGAGGCAAAGCGCGGATCGGCGGCCCATTCAGGGCGCTCGGCCGCTTCGCAAAAACGAGCAAACTGGCCGTCGTTGCCAATGGCCAGCAGCATGGCACCGTCTTCGGTGGGAAAGTCTTGGTAGGGGGCCAAACTGGGGTGGCTGTTGCCTTGGCGTTGCGGCACCTGGCCGGTGTTCACAAAGCCGGCCGCTTGGTTGGCCAAAATCGCCATGCCCACGTCGAGCAAGGCCATGTCAATGAGTTGCCCCTCGCCGGTGCGGTTGCGCACTTCCAGCGCCGCCAAAATGGCCGAGGTGGCGTACACGCCGGTAAACAAGTCGATGAGGGCCACGCCCACGCGTTGCGGGCCACCGCCGGGCACGTCATCGGGGCGACCGGTGATGCTCATCATGCCGGTCATGGCTTGAATCATGAGGTCATAACCGGCGCGCTCGGCGTAAGGGCCGTCTTGGCCAAAGCCGGTGATGGAGCAGTAAATCAAGCGCGGGTTCAAGGCCTTGAGGCTGGCGTAGTCCAAGCCATAACTGGCTAGGCCGCCGACCTTGAAGTTCTCCACCACAATGTCGCTGCTTTGCGCCAGTTGGCGAATCAGCGCTTGGCCCTCAGCTTGGGCCATGTCCACGGTGATGGACCGTTTGTTGCGGTTGCACGAGGTGAAGTAGGTCGCCTGATCGGTGTCGTTGCCCTGCGCGTCTTTGAGGAACGGAGGCCCCCAATGGCGCGTGTCGTCACCCACCACGGGGCGCTCCACCTTGACCACATCAGCCCCTAAATCGGCCAGCATTTGGGTGCACCAGGGGCCGGCCAAGACGCGGGAAAGGTCGAGTACCTTGAGGTGCGACAGAGCGCCGATTGGCTGGGTTTTATTCATTGTTTTGCTTGTCCGTGCTTGGGTTGTTGTGGCGTTTGGGGGCTGTGGTGCTTGGGGCGCTGCGATGTTTCGGGGGATTCTTCCCCCCCACCGGGCGAGAAAGGGGCCAACAGCCCTATGTGGCCGGGTGGTGGAAGGCGTTGAATTCATGCTGCGAGTGCAACGACATTGAAGTAGCGCGAAACTTTCGCAAACTGCTGAAGGCTGTTCAAAGTCACTTTGAACGTTGGCCGTCCACATTGAACTTCCCACCTTCAAACCCAAGGTCACAGACGGCTGTTAGTCCCTCTCCTGACCGGCAGGGAGGGAGGGTGGCGTCTGGTTTCATGGACGGCACCCGCGGGCGACGGAGCGGCTGTTAGCTGGCTTCAGCGCTGGCCTTTTTGAGGATGACGTAGAGCTGATCTTTGAGCAAAAGCTTCTCTTTTTTGAGGGTTTCAATTTCTGCCGGTGTGCCGGGCTCTATGTGGGCTTCTTTGTGGCGGATGACACGGTCCAGATCATTGTGCTTGTCAAACAGGCGAATGAAGTGGTGGTCGCTGGTCTTCAATTCGGTGATCAGATCGCGGTACTCAGGGAACATTGGTACTCCTTAGGTGAGGCAGGGGAAACGCCCTGCGCGTGGATGATTCAAGGCTTACTTTAACCCGGGAAGCCGCAGCCGTCCTTGAGGTCCGTCAAGTCCTTTGCCGGTCATGCCTGCATCAGCGCCTCAATTTCCGCCACGGTCACCGGTACACCCCGGCTGATCAGCTCGCAGCCGGCGTGCGTCACCAGGGCGTCGTCTTCAATGCGAATGCCAATATGGTGAAACTGCTCGGGCACGCCGGGTGCGGGTCGCACATAAAGGCCGGGCTCAAGGGTCAGCACCATGCCGGGGCGCAGAATGCGCGACGGTCGGTCGATCACGGTTTGGCCGGTGAGGGGGTCGGTGCGCTGCGTGGTTTGGGCCAGTTCAGACGGCTCGTTGTAGCTGCCGCAGTCGTGCACGTCCATGCCCAGCCAATGGCTGGTGCGGTGCATGTAAAAGGGAAAATAAGCGCGTTTCTCAATCACATCGTCACGCGTGCCCACCTTGTTTTTGTCCAGTAAGCCGACATCCAGCATGCCTTGCGCCAGCACCTTGAGTGCGGCGTCATGCGGGTCGGTGAAGCGTGCCCCGGCACGTGTGGCGGCCACCGCCGCCTCTTGCGAGGCCAGAACCAGTTCATACAGCGCTCGCTGGGGGCCAGAAAACCGGCCATTGGCGGGGTAGGTTCGGGTGATGTCGCTGGCATAACCATCTAACTCACAACCGGCGTCAATCAGCACCAACTCACCAGCTTTGACCGCGCCCGCCTCGGCGCGGTAGTGCAACACACACGCATTGGCACCGGCCGCCACGATCGAGCCGTAAGCGGGGGACTGCGATCCATGGCGGCGAAACTCGTGCAGCAGTTCAGCGTCCAAGTGGTACTCCCGCACGTCTTCGCCCCGACGCAGCATGCGAGCGGTGAGTTGCATGGCGCGAATGTGGGCGCCGGCGCTGATTTGCGCGGCACGGCGCAGGGTGGCTTGCTCATCAGCGTCCTTGATGAGGCGCATCTCGTCGAGCAAGCTGCACAGGTCGCGGGTACCTTCTGGGCACAGCGCCCCTGAGCGTTGGCGGGCCCGCACCTTGTTCAGCCAGCCGTCCACCCGAGTCTCTAGCCCCGCGTGGGTACCAAAGGGGAACCACACGGTGTCGCGCCCGTCCAGCAAACGAGGCAACTCGGTGTCAATGTCGGCCACCGAGAACGCCGCATCAACGCCCAGTTGCGCAGGTGCCGCGTCAGGGCCGAGGCGGTAGCCGTCCCAAATCTCTCTCTCCAAGTCTTTGGGTTGACAGAAGAGCGTGGTCTTGCCGTCGCCGGTCACCACCAGCCAGGCCTTGGGTTCGGCAAACCCAGTTAAGTAGTAGAAGTAGCTGTCTGGGCGGTACAAAAAATCAGCATCTCGGTTGCGCTGCTGTTCGGGCGCGGTGGGAATCAGCGCGATGCCGCGCGGACCCAGTAGGGCGGCCAGCCTGGCGCGGCGCTCAGTGGGGCGGGCGGAATGGGCAAAGTGGGTCATGGTGGCGTGGACGAGCGTTGAGACAAACTGTCATTAAATCGGAAATTGTCACCGCCTCTTAACCCGCGTTCAACCCTGTCTTGTCGTTATCCCTAATTGACTGCGATCAGCGACTCAAATTCCCCCGACCCGGCGGGTCTGCGAGTACGATCACCGCCTTGCGAAGAATTTGACCCCTTGCGCGAGAGGGTGAGGGTCATCTCTTTAACCCAGGGTTCGGGTGGTCGATGCCACGCGGCCAGTTGTCAAAAGGAAGCAAATGGTCGATCGTCGTCAAGTTCTTGCCAGCGCTGCTGCCTTAGGTTGGGGGTCTTTTGCCTTCGCCCAAGCGGAAAAAAACATTGTCCTGGGGCAGTCGGTTCCCTTGAGTGGGCCGTCTCTGCTGTTGGGCAGCCAGTACAACCAAGGTGCCCGTCTTTACTTTGACGCCGTGAATGCCAAAGGCGGGGTGAATGGCCGACTGATTGAACTCAAGCGCCTAGACGATGCCATGGACCCGGTGCAAAGCGCGGCCAATACCCGCCAGTTCATCAAAGAGGGGGTGTTTGCCCTGTTCGGCTATGTGGGGGCGCTGCCCAGCCTGGCGGCTGTGCCGCTGGCAACAGAGGCCAAAATACCGTTTTTTGCGCCGCTGTCGGGAGCCCAGTCACTGCGTGAACCCTTCAACCGCTACGTGTTTCACGTGCGGGCGTCTTACTTTGAAGAGACCTCGGCCATCGTCCGTCAAGCCACCACCGTGGGCATCAAGAAGTTCGCTGTGTTTTACCAAGACAACGACGTGGGACAGGCCGGACTCGACGATGTGGTGCGCGCCTTGACGCCTTTGAACTTGAAGCCACTCGCCACCGCCAAGGCCGAAGCCAACTCCACCGATGTGGGGCCCGCACTGAAAACCATTTTGGCCGCCAACCCCGAGGCGATCATTCAAATTGGCACCTTCAAAAGCAGTGCCATTTTTGTGCGACTGGCCCGCCAAGCGGGCTTTAAAGGCAATCTGTACAACCTGTCCTTGGTCGATACGCAGGCCATGAGCGATGAGCTGGGCACCGTAGCGCGCGGCGTGGTGGTCAGCCAGGTGATGCCTTTTCCCTATGTCTCTGGATCCACCGTTGCCACGGAGTATCTGAGTGCACTGCAAGCCTCTGGATTGGTGGCCAGCACGCCCAACTACACCAGCATGGAGGGCTTTGTCGCCGCCAAGGTGTTTACCGAAGCCGCACGCCGGGCCGGTAAAGCCATGACCCGAGAAAACCTGATCACGGCCCTGCAGAGCATGCAAAGCTATAACGTGGGAGGCATGAATTTGGAGTTTGGCCCTGACAAGAACACGGGCTCTCGCTTCGTGGAGATGACCATGTTGAGCGAGGACGGAAAAGTTCGCCGTTAACGCTCACGCTCACGCTTGCGCCGCATGACCCGCTTCTGATGGGCCTGTCGGGCTTAGGTCGTCGAAAGCGAAAATTAGCCCCCGCGAGAAGCGATGGTGCAGGGGACCGCTGAGCGCCACCTGTTCGCTGAGCGCATCGAGTCAGCACTGGCGCTGTACTTGAACCCAGAGCCAGGCCATAGACGCGCTGGCGAAGCATGTCGCGCACTGCGTGG
>JAGODZ010000065.1:0-6430 GCA_017997975.1 Rhodoferax sp. | reverse complement strand
GCAACCCGGCCCACATCGGTTTAACCTCACCGGTTGATCTTCACCCCGCCCGTGGCAAACAATGGAACACGCCTTGCACATCCCTTCCCTCAAAGACAGCGTCAGCCCCGACGAATGGCAATTGCGCTGCGACCTGGCGGCTTGCTACCGACTCGTCGCGGCTTATGGCTGGAGCGACCTCGTTTTCACCCATGTGTCGGCCCGCATTCCTGGGCCCGAGCACCATTTTTTGATCAATCCCTATGGGCTGATGTTTGACGAAATCACCGCCTCCAGCTTGGTCAAGGTGGACCCAGACTGCAACAAACTCAGCGACTCGCCCTTTCCGGTGAACCCGGCGGGCTTCACCATTCACAGTTGTATTCACCAAGCGCGCGAAGACGCGGGTTGCGTGCTGCACACCCACACCCGCGCGGGCATTGCGGTCAGCGCGCAAAAATGCGGCGTACTGCCCATCAGCCAGCAGTCCACCTTTGTGCTGGGCTCGCTGGCCTACCATGACTATGAGGGCGTGGCCTTGCGCGACGATGAAAAGCCCCGGCTGCAGGCTGACTTGGGCAACGCGCATTACTTGATGCTGCGCAACCATGGCCTACTGACGGTGGGCAAAGACATTCCCACTGCGTTTCTCGCCATGTACACCTTTGAGGCCACCTGCCGCATCCAAATTGACGCCCAAGCGGGCGGGGAACTCACCTTGGTGAACCCACACATCGTCGCAGGCATTGCCAGCGTGATGAAGGCCGCCACCGCCGGCATGGGTGCTGCATTGACTTGGCCCGCCCTTTTACGCAAACTCGACCGCAGCAACCCAGGTTACAACACATGATCACCGACTTCCACCCCACGCCGCCCACCCCGATTCAAGCCGAGTTGCAAGCCGCACTGGACGCCCAACGCGCGGCCTATTTTTTGCAGCCGGTGCCCACGTTGGACGAGCGCCGCGCCGACTTGCTGCAACTGCAAAAGATGGTGCGAGAAAACAAAGACGGGTTGGTGGCCGCCATCAACGCCGACTACGGCAGCCGCTCGTCCCATGAGACGCTGTTTGCCGAGATTTTTCCCGCGCTAGATGCCATCCAACACACGCTGAGCCACCTCAAAAAATGGATGAAGCCGCAGCGCCGCCATGTGGACCTGCTCAACTTCTTTGGCGCCAAAAACCGCGTGATTCCGCAGCCGCTGGGCGTGGTGGGCGTGATCGTGCCGTGGAACTTTCCCATCAACCTGAGCATCTTGCCGCTGATCTACATCTTTGCCGCAGGCAACCGCGCCATGGTCAAAATGTCAGAAAACTCACGCCATCTGGCTCAGTTTTTGATGGACAAATCGCCCGCCTACTTTCCGCGTGCCAAGCTGGCTTTCTTTGACGAAACCGGCGGCGTGGGCATCGAGTTTTCCAAACTCAAATTCGACCACCTGCTGTTCACCGGCTCCGGGCAAACGGGCAAGGCGGTGATGGCCGCAGCCGCCGTCAACCTGTGTCCCGTCACCTTAGAGCTGGGTGGCAAATCACCCGCCATCGTGTGCGAGGATTTCCCCCTGCAAACCGCGGCCGAGCGGCTGCTGTTTGTGAAGTTGCTTAACGCCGGGCAAATCTGCACCACGGTGGATTACTTGTACCTGCCGCAAGGCAAAACCGCTGAATTTGTAGCGGCGGCCAAGACCATCGTCAGCCAGCGCTACCCCGACATTGCCGGGCCCGACTACACCGCCATCATTGACGACAAGTCGTTCCAACGCCTCACCCAAGCGCTGGAAGAAGCCGAAGCCGGTGGCGCGACACTGGTGCAGCTCACCCCCGGCAAACGCTGGGACGAAGCCACCCGCAAAATCGCGCCCCACATTGTCCTCAACGCCCCGGCGGACAGCGTGCTGCTGAGCCGCGAAATCTTTGGCCCCATCCTGCCCATCAAGGAGTACACCCGGCTGGAAGACGCGGTGGCGGCCATCAACCAAGGCCCGCGCCCCTTGGCGTTCTACCCCTTTAGCCACAACGCCGACACGGTGAACATGCTGCTCACCCGCGTGATGTCGGGCGGCGTGAGTGTGAACGACGCCTTGTTTCACCTGGCCCAACACGACCTCCCCTTTGGCGGCGTGGGCGACAGCGGCATGGGCCACTACCACGGGCACGAGGGGTTCATCACCTTCAGCAAGTTGCGCCCGGTGTTCTACCAAGCGCGCTGGAGCGCCCTGAAATTCATGTACCCGCCGTACGGCAAGTTCGCCAGCAAATACCTCGCGTTTTTGACGCGCTGAACCCCACCTTGCGCAGCGGTGAAAATGGGGCCATGCACCACTCCCCCGCCCGCTCACTGCCACCCGCCCCTCGCTGGCTTGCCCCCACACTGCTGACCGTGGCGGTGGGGGTTGGCTGCGCTGCAACGCCCAAAACCCCTGCCCCAACGCCACCCGCCCCGACGGCCCTGCCTGTGGTGGTGACGCCCCCACCGGTCGCCAGCCCAGCACCCGCATCCGTCCCTGTCACCGCCGCCGCTCCCGCCCGGGCCAGCACCTTTGCCCAGTGGGTGGCCGAGTTCAGCACAACAGCGCGCGCCGCGGGCATCACCGAGGCCACACTGCACCAAGCCTTTGACACCGTGCGCTTGGTGCCCACCGTGATCGCCTCCGATAAAGCGCAGCCTGAGTTCACCCGCACGGTGTGGGCGTATCTGGACACGGCCGTCTCGCCGCAGCGCATCACGCGCGGGCAAGCGCAGCTGCGCAACTTGCCTCGGCTGGTGGATGGGGTGCCCACGCGCTACGGCGTGCCGCTTGAAATCATTGCCGCCATTTGGGGCATGGAGAGCAACTACGGCAGCTTCATGGGCAGCATTCCCACCATCGACGCCCTGGCCACCTTGGGGTTTGAAGGCCGACGCGAGGCCTGGGCCAAAGACCAGTTGCTGGCCGCTTTGAAGATTTTGCAAAACGGCGACATTGCGCGTGCCAACATGATTGGCTCTTGGGCCGGTGCCATGGGGCAAACCCAATTTTTACCGTCCAACTATTTGGCTTACGCCGTGGATGCCGATGGCGACGGAAGGCGCGATATTTGGGGCAGCCTGCCTGACGTGATCGCCTCCACCGCCAACTTTCTCGCCCGCTCCGGCTGGCAGCGCGGCCAGCCCTGGGGTGTGGAAGTGCGCCTGCCGGCCGACTTTGACTACGCCCGCGCTGATACACAGCAAACCGCCGCGCTCTGGGCGGCTGACGGCATACAAGCGCTGGACGGCACGCCACTGCCCGCGCTCACTGACAGCTCCCTCCTGCTGCCTGCCGGTGCGCGCGGCCCGGCCTTTTTGATTGGCACCAACTTTCGCACCCTGCTGCGCTACAACAACTCCACCAGCTATGCGCTGGGCGTGAGTCTGCTGGCCCAGCGCTTGGGCGGCGGTGCGGCGGTGCAAACCCCTTGGCCGCGCGATTTACAAGCTTTGTCGCGCACCCAAATTCAATCTCTGCAAACCGCCCTCAACGCCCGTGGGTTTGAGACCGGCACCCCCGACGGCATCATGGGCCCCGCCACCCGCAGCGGCGTGCGGGACTACCAACGCAGCCTGCGCCTGCCCGCCGATGGCTACCCAACGGTGGAGTTATTGCAAGGGCTGCCATAACGCGCCACCGTCCTGCGCCCCTAATTAAATCAAACGTTTGATTTAATTCGATAATGCGGGTCATGAAAATGGACCCCTCACCGCCCAAAGAACTGCGCATTGACGGGCAAGAAACCCGTACCCGTTTGCTGGATGCCGCGCTGGCCTTGTTTGCCGAACAGGGGTTTGCCAAAACCTCGACGCGCGAAATCGCGCTGGCCGCTCAAGTGAACATCTCTGCCATCAGCTATTACTTTGGCAACAAACAGGGCCTGTACACCGCGCTGTTTGAAGACCCGCGCATCAACCCGCCCGTTGGGCCACTGCCCCAGGGCAACCTGAGTGAACTCATTGGGCGCGTCTTGCGCACCCAGACCGAGCAGCTCAAGCAAGGCGACATGGCGCGCCAGTGCGTCAAACTTTTCATGCGCGAAATGCTGGCACCCACTGGGCTGTGGCAAGCCGAGATCGAGAACAACATCAAGCCCGCGCACCTCGGGTTGGTGGACGCCTTGTGCTGCCATTTGGATGTCACCGCCGACGACGATATTCACCGCTTGGCGTTCTCGATTGCCGGACTGGGCGTGATGCTGCAACTCTCCACCGACGTGTACGCCGGCATTCGCCCCACCGTGATCAACAGCGCCAGCGCCATTGACGCCTACACCGAGCGCTTGATTGGCTACGCCTTGGCCCTGGTGGAGGCAGAGTCCCAACGCCGGTGCGCACTCGCCCCGCTTTAATTCGCCCTCCTTTAATCTCACTCAAAACCACCCCATGACGCCCCACTTTTTTCGCGGCATCGCCTTGGTGAGCAGCACACTGGTTCTCAGCGCGTGCAGCATCACCCTGCCCGCCACCCAAGTCGCTTCACGCATGGCGCCGCAATGGCAAGCGCCCCTCCCGCACCAAGGCCAGGTGCAGTCACTTAACGACTGGTGGCAACGCCAAGGCGACCCCTTGCTGGTCGAGCTGATTGAAGCCGCCCAGGCGCAAAGCCCGTCTTTGGCACAGGCCATGACCCGCCTCGCCCAAGCGCGGGCCAACCAAACCGCGGCCAACGCCGTGTTGTTGCCCCAAGCCAACGCCTCGGCCGGCATCAGCCGGGGCGTCAACCAACCCAATAGTCCCGTGGCCACCACGGCCAATGTCGGTCTGCAGGCCAGTTGGGAGTTGGACTTGGTGGGGGCCAACAAGGCGGTGAACGACGCCGCACTGGCCAACGTGCAAGGCAGCCAAGCCCTGTGGCACAGTGCCCGCGTGTCCGTGGCCGCAGAAGTGGCGCAAACCTACTACCGCTTGGCCACCTGCCAACAGTTGCTGGGCGTGGCGCAGGCGGATGCTGCTTCTCGAAGCGAAACCGCCCGGTTGTCTGACATCAGTGCCAACGCCGGGTTCACCGCCACCGGCACTTCGGCCCTGGCCCGTGCCAGCGCCGCCGAAGCCCGCAGCCGTGTCACCCGCCAGCAAGAAAGCTGTGACTTGAGCACCAAAGCCTTGGTGGCACTGACCGGTATGGACGAAGCGAATTTAAGGCAAAAACTGGCCCTAACCCTTGTACAGCCTGCGCAAGAAGCTCCTTTTTCTATAGCATCTGTGCCCGCGCAAACTTTGGCACAGCGCCCTGACGTGTTTGCCGCCGAGCGCGAGGTGGCGGTGGCCAGCGCCCAAGTGGGCAGCGCCAAGGCGCAGCGCTACCCGCGCCTGACCCTGAACGGCTCGGTGGGCGCGGTGCGCGTGAGCAGTGGCAGCGCGACGAGCAACGTGAGCACATGGTCTTTTGGCCCCTTGGCCCTCAGCGTGCCCTTGTTTGACGGTGGCCAGCGCGTGGCCAACATCAGCTTGGCTGAGACCCAATATGTCCAGGCCGTGACCACCTACCGCGCCCAAGTGCGACAAGCCGTGCGCGAAGTGGAAGACGCGCTGATCACGCTCCAAAGCACCGAAACCCGCCAAGCCAACGCCGAAGTGTCGCGTGAGGGCTATGCGCAGTCGCTGTCCGCCACCCAAGTGCGTTACGACCAAGGCCTGGCCAGCTTGGTGGAGCTAGAAGACGCCCGGCGCGTGTCACTGGCCGCGCAAAGTGGCCTCTTGAACGTGGCCTTAGAGCGCCATTTGGCTTGGGTGGCGCTGTACCGCGCCGTGGGCGGTGGCTGGAACCCCACCGCTGCCCCACCCGAGCTGCCGGTGCTCAACGACTCCTCTGCGTCGTAAGCCACAGACGTCACACAAGCCAACCAAGCCGTCCTCTTTTCTTGATTGAACCGTCACACACCATGAACACCTTCACCGTCAAACCCCTCACCGCAGGCCTCGTGCTGGCCAGCATGCTGACTGTGGGCGGCCTTGGGCTGCTGGCCACGCGCAGCAACGCCGCCGACGCCCCCGCTGCGGCCCAAAGTGCCGCCAAACCCTCGCTCACCGTCAGCCTCACCCCAGCATCTTCGGGACAAATGCCCGTCACCTTGCTGGCCAACGGCAGCGTGGCGGCCTGGCAAGAAGCCAGTGTGGGCGCACAAGTGAGCGGCCTGCGCATTGAAGAGTTGCACGCGCAAGTGGGCGACACGGTCAAGCGCGGCCAGTTGCTGGCCACCCTGTCTAGCGACGCCATCGAGGCCGACTTGGCCTTGGCCCGCGCCATGCTGGCCGAGGCCACAGCGGTGGCGGCTGAAGCCAGCGCCAACGCCGACCGCGCCCGCGTAGTGCAAGGCACCGGGGCTTTGAGCGCCCAGCTAATCAACCAGTTCCTCGCCGGCGAAATGACGGCCAAAGCCCGTGTCGAGTCCGACAAAGCCCAGCGCGACGTGCAACAACTGCGCCGCAACCACACC
>JAGODZ010000064.1 GCA_017997975.1 Rhodoferax sp. | reverse complement strand
GACCGAGAGCGTCTTAATCCCTTTGAATTCAGGGCAGGTAGTTTGTCATTGCACTCAATTGCACGACGGTGAATATGCATTAGTCTTAATCCCTTTGAATTCAGGGCAGGTAGTTTGTCTCCATAGTCCCAAAAATCCAATGGTATCAAGCACTTGCGGGGGTGCTTGCCGAAGGATAGTGGGGTCTGCAAAGCCAACGGGTGTCATCATAGATCAAGCGCTCCACCCGGCAGGATGCCTTCCGGCAAGATGGAGGCGCCCAAGGTGACTTGCCATCGTTTCGCGGGCAAGCGGTAAGCGCGCACGTCATCTTCTTGGGCGTCGATCATTTGCGCCATGGCGATGACGATGCTGGCCATTTTGGCGGCTGAGGCGTCCACCAAAAATACCGAGTACTGCACCGGCACACCTTGTTTTTTGAGGTACCTGAACAGGCGGCCCAGCCGCTTGGGGTCGGCGATGTCGTAGGTAACCAGCCATTGGGCGCTGGCGTGTTGGCTCATGGGTACCCCTCTTTCAGGGCGGTGCGGTGCAAGCTGTTCAAGTGCACGGTGAGGGCGCTGGCGTTGAGCATGCTCCAGCGCTCAAACAGTTGGTTGAGTTCGGGCTCGGTGGCTAGCTTGTCTGGCAGGGGGCCGCTGCTGAGGTTCATGTCGGCCCATAAGAGTTCACAGAGGTCGTCGTCTAAGTGAACGCCTTGCACTTGCGGTCCCCACAGTTGGGGTGTCAGCCCGTATGACCCCAATTGAGTCGCCACATACGCCAGCAGCAGGTGGCGCAGGCCCGGTGGCAAATGCAGTGGGTACTGGCCGGCATAGACCCACTCGCGTTTGGTGGCCTCCCAGTGCTGGGGGCTGATGGCGTTGGCGCGGCTTTTGCCCCAGCGCATGAAGATGTCCATGCGCCGGGAGCGCAGCCAGTGGTGGTAGCGGGTGAGGCCGTCCTCGTTTTCAATCCACAGCTCCAGCGCCGTGGCGAGCGGGGCCACGGTGCGGTGCTGCGGGTAGAGGCTGCCCAGGGCGTGGCCCCGGGCGTCCAGCCAGGTGATGCCAATGCCGGCCCGCATGCACAAGGCCAGGGCAGTGCCGCTCCAGTCCACGACGTCGGCACTGCTGACGACGCGGGCCACGCGTGCCACCGGGTAGCGCAGGGTTTGCGCCCGGGCGTTGGTGACGACCAGGGCCTCTGCGGTGCAGCTGACGCGTTTGGCTTCGCGGCTGCCCAGGTACAGGGCGCGGGCACCGACGCCGGGTTTGACAGCGCGGGCTGCGGGGGCGGGGTTCAGCATGATTCGTCGTCCAAGTCGTTGGGGGCCAACCACACTTGGCCTTGCTGGCGCAGGCTGCGGGCGAGAAGGCGGGTCTGGGCGGAGAGCCAGCGCCGCCACGGGGTGCTTTGCTTCTCCCACAAGGCGTAGTAAATTTGGCGCCCACTTTTGCCCAGCAGGCAGGCGCCGTGGTCTTGGGTGAAGTGGTCTTCGCGCAGGGTGCGGCTGCGCAACAGTTCCCACACCCATAGGTCCACGGCGGGGCGCAGGGGCTCGATCAGGTCGCTGGCGAGTGATTCGCGGCCAAAGGTGGGGCGGTGGTAAAAGCCCAGCAGGGGGTCCAACCCAGCGGTGACGCACATTTGAACGGCTTGCATGTGGAGCATGGTGTAGCTCAAAGACAGGCAGACGTTGACGGGGTCGCGCGGCGGGCGGCGGTTGCGCCCGGTGAACTGCAGGCTGGGGGCCATGACCCCTGCCAGCCCGGCAAAGTAGGCCCGGGCGGCGGCGCCTTCAAACCCGCGCAGGCTGTCCAAGCTGGGGGGCGTGGCCGGGGCGGCGAGTGTGGCGAGGATGGCGTCCAGCGTGACGAGGGCGTCAAACAGGGGTTTGCGGGCGTCGGGTCGGGCTGTTTGCAGGGTGCGCAAGGTGCGGCGTTGGCGGGCCAGTTTGGCGCGCACCAGACCGAGCGCCCAAGGGCGACACGCGGCGTCGTCCATCACGCGCTGGGCTTGGGCGAGGCGCACGGCGGCGTCGTTGTGCTGGGGGCCGAGCACCAGCGCCACGCGGCGGGGGCGGCGCGGGCTCATGAGTACGGTGGTGACGCCGGCTTCAGCCAGTTTCATCAGCACGCCGCTGTCGAGCCGGGTTTGTGCGCCGTGAATGACGCAGCGGTCAATGAGTTTGAGGGGCACGGTGCCCCGGCGCACACCGGCCTCGTACAGGGCGAGGGTCTCGCCTTCGGTTTTGATGTCGAGCTGGGCGCGGTCAAGAAGGAGCAGGGCCATGGTTATGAGGGTTTTAGTGCTCTAGCCCATGCGGAGCTTGCGCAAGCAGCTATTGATTGAGGAGCATTTGGTGGTGAATGAAGCCGTTGCCAGTGTGCCTGCGCGCTGCGTTTTTAAGGGCTGCGGCAAGCTTGCCGCAGGGCCTTAGCCCACGTAGAAGTAGTCGGGGTCACTGGGGGGCACGGCCTTGCCCAGGGTGTGCACGCGGCTGCGGGGGTCTAGGCGCAGCAGTAAGAAGCGGTCGGTGGCCAGGTCCATCAAGATGCTCATGTCTTCGATCAAGGCGGTGCGCTCGGCCACGGTGAGGTACAGCTCGTGCACCGACTTTTGCCCGCCGGTGGCGTAGGCGCGGGTGAGTTGGAGTGCGGCGGTGAGGCGGCGCGGCTCACTGATGTCGTAGGCGCCAAGGTAGAGGTCGCGGTGGGGCATGGCCGCATTGTGGTGCCGCAGGGGGGCGGGTGTCAGGTGCGGCAAGCTTGCCGCTTGGGGCTTGTGGGTTGACCCCTTCCTAACTATTATTAGTACCGTTTTCGGTATTAAAAAAGGAGCTGTTTATGAATGTGGTGACGGTGGCAGAGATCAAGCGCAGCGGCTTTGTGGTGTTGGAGGCCGCTTTGGCGCGCGGGCCTGTGCATTTGATGAAGCGCAACCGACCCAGTGCGGTGTTGCTGCGCCCGGCTGACTATGAAGCGCTGGTGCAGCAAGCCCAACGCAACAGCCAGCCAAGCGGCAATGCGGGTCTGGCTTTGTTGCTGGCGCCCGAGTCTTCTGAGGCTGGGCTGGATGCTGCCGATTTGCAGGCGCGTCTTGACGGCTTGCAGGAGGGCTGGGGCAAGCGATGATTTTGTTTCTTGATGCGTGCGCGCTGATTTACCGATTTGAAGGTGCTGACCCTTTTCGGGTGGCCGCCCGGGACTTGATCGCGCAGTTGACGGCAGGGCAACCGGTGGTCGATGTGGTGGTGTCTCGTTTGTCAGTGCTGGAGTGCCGGGTCAAGCCTTTGCGCGATGGCGATGTTGCCTTGCTCAAAAAGTACGACGCTTTTTTTGCAGCCATTCAGATCGTGGAGTTGAGCGCTGAGGTGGTGGATGTGGCGACCCATTTGCGTGTGCGCCATGGCCTGAAAACGCCCGATGCGTTGCAGGCGGCCAGTGCGTTGTCGTTGCAAGGGGCGGCACTTTTTGTGACGGCTGATGCGGGGTTTGCACGAGTTTCGGCGCTTGAGGTGCGCTTGATCCGGGCGATTTCTGGCTCCTTCACGGCACCAGGCTAGACGCCAGCGGTTTGCAGGGTGTAAGCGCCCATGCCCATGGTGGCGTTTTTACCGGCATGCAGCCATTGGCCCAGCCAGAGCCAAGGGGTGAGGGCGGCAATCTGTTCGGGGGAGCCGTGCAGGGTCCAGTGGCCGAGCACGCCGCCCAGGGTCATCTCTTGCTGTTGGCGGCTGCTGTAGCGGGTCCAGTCAAACCAGTGCAGGTCGCGGGTGTCGGTGAGGGTGTCGCTGGCGTGAATGAGTTGCCGCGCGGCTTCGCCCCAGTGGGCTTGCCCAGCGTGAAATTCCATCAGCAAGGCCACGCGCCTGGCCACGGTGGCCACCAATGCGCGTGGGGTGAGTTGGCTCACGCCCAAGGGTTGGCCTTGGTGTTGCAGCCGCAGCGGGGTGTGGATGCGGAGGGTGAGTTGAGTGTCTTTTGGGGCGCTAGCCCTTGCTCCACCTGCGTCAGTAGCTATTAATTTTGAGCCATTGAAGCGGAGCGTGGCGGGGTGCGCTGCCAAGGTAGGGTGGTGGTGCGACCAGATGGGGTGGGCGGTGTCGTGCGCGTCCACCCAGTCCACCTGCATCAGGTCAGCGGGCACGCGCTGGCGGGTGAGGCCTTGGGCCAGCATGCGTTGCAGGGCAAAGACGATGAGCGGCAGTTGCACCCTAGCGTGTCCGACCAGCACCAGATGAAACACCAGCGCGTCGCCGGCGTCGAGCACGTGGGCCCCGGCGGCGGGGGGCTCCAGCACGTAGGGGTTGGGAATTTGGCTGAAGTTTTGCAGCGTGTGCGCGCCTTGGGGTGGCGGCGGGGCTTCAAACACCAGGCTGTAGGGGCAAGTGGTCAGCAGCGGGCAGCCAGGGCAATTGGGTTGGCGCGTCATGCAGGCCACTTGGCGCAAGGCAGCCCCAAACTGGCCCCGCAACAAGGAGCCCGCGTAATCGGGCAGGGGCAGCGGCTGCTGCACAAGGGCGGTGAAGCGGTAGCGGGCGATGGGGAGGGCGGAGAAGAGAGGGCTCATGGGCAAGGGTGTCGGTAAGCTTACTGTGGCGAGATAGTTTGATTTTCCAAATAACAATTCATCCATCGCAACAACAAAGGGTCATATGTTTTATATCACTCACACAAGCATTAATTTAATCAATGATGTTTTTTATCGTTTTGTGAATGGCTGATTTAAAAGTAAGTAACCTTACCAAAAACAATAAAAGAAATTTTTTTGACCAAAATGGGAGCTTAAGCAACAGGGTTTATAAGTTGATTTCAGTTGCTTCTCTTGCCTAATTTTTAATTTTATCAATCACTTGACAGAAAGAAGATCATCATGATTTCAGGCCTCACTATCACCATCATCATCGCCACCAGCAAACTTCTTCTCGATTAATGCGTAACCTTACTTAAAATTAAATTCAGCAGATCACCGTCACAATTCATTTTTTAACCAAGGAAATTTATGTTCATTCCAATTTTTGAAGCCGCTATTGCCATTGGCACCATCCTTTCTGCATTTGACGACTAACGCGCTAGCCGCTCACCTCAGTCATTCATTTATTTATTTTTAACGTACAAGGAAAAATCATGTTCCCTCTCATTCTCAGCACTCTTAAATTCGCTGCCAATACAGCCACCGTTTACAAATTATTCAAAGACTAATTTAAAACAAAAGGAAATTCATCATGTTTGATTCCATTGTCAATGCCATTAAAATCATCATAATTTTTGATTAAAACCAACAAACAACAAGAGTATAAAAATGATTATTCAAAATTCCCACTCTTTCAATCATCAAAAAAATCTAAATCATTACACCTCTTCCATCTCATTTTTTAAACTCAATCCATTCATCTAAAAGGAAAAACCATGATTACCAGTAACTACGATTACAAACTTCCAGATCAATGCTTTTCTAGCAAACACAACGCTGTGACTCGTCACTAATTGGGGTGGTTTACAAAAATCCTTGAAGGAGTGACAGCCATCGAGGTGGCAAATCAATGTTAAAACTGTCAGCCGATGTGTTAATTGCTGCCGGCTTATTGTTCAATCGTCTACCACCAATCGATTCAATTCGAAAATGCGTGGCCACGGGGCCAATATGTGATTTCAATTCAGCATTGATTTTGGATCGAATGACATCGCCATTCATTACTCCTGAATTTCGTAATATCTCTTTTCCGGCAAGATCATTGGAGATATCAATCCAGAAATCATTTGGCAGGTCTAGCACGCTAAACAGGCCACTGTTTGGCAATGCGTCTGCATGTTTTCGTGCCAACGCATACACGGCAAACACCATGAATTGTTGAGGAAGTAGTTCGATCTCTTGTCCACTGACTCTCAGCCTGCCTCTGTATTTCTCATCAATCCAGATGTCCATCACCGGCGGTACCAGCGTGTCTTGCGCTAGGGTGACGGCAAAATCAAAAGAGGCCCTTGCCTTGGGGGGCCAGTTGTTGGCAAACAAGGGGCCAAGCCGCAAGACGCTGAGCTCTGCAAGCATCACGGTGGCCTCTGAGGTATGGGCGCGTAATTCCTGACCCCGGTTGTTTCCAATGAGTTCCACGGGTGTAGCGGGCGGAAAGTAAAACCCAAGACTCGGGTTGTCAAAGGGTTCATTCACCAGAACATGAGAGAGTTTGTCTTGCTGGTCGGCAATGAGTGAGAAGGCGTGCCCGGCATAAAAACTCATGCTTTTGCGTCCCCCTGCAATGGAGACGTGCAACTGCGTGGGGCATTCGTCTTTGAGCTGGCGCATAAGGCGGTAAATGGAATCGCCTGCAACCCTGTTATCCGCTTCGGTGACGATGTCTTTGAGCGCGACGCTTTCCGCCCCTTCTTGCGTGATGACGTGAAGGGTGGTGTGGTCAAACCGAATGGCTCTGCCAGGCAAATAGTCCGCCATCAACCGATGGAACTGCCCTTCTACCGGGGGCAAAAGCACCTTGAGAATTTTGTCGCACCCCTCTTGAGTGGTGCTGACGTGAATTTCATCCGGAATGAAGGGCGGGATTTGCGTCACCAGTGCGTACAGTGTTTCGGTGATGATGGCGGGAGACATGCCGCTGACGCAGAGGAGGATTTTTCGGGGGGATGTCACGGGTTGTCCTTTTTAGTGCAAAGCCGCATCCAGCCGATCCACGATAAATTCTTGCTTGTTCTCTGGGTTGAAGTGCCCGAACAGTCGTTTGGCGGAGCCATCTCGCCACGCATCCATTTCAAAAGTTGACCCTTTGACGGAGGGGCCTTGTATGATTTTGAAGTCCAGCATTTTGGGGTTCGGTTTGTCCTTTTTTTCAAAATAACAAGCCAAACTGTCCATCCTGTCGTTGATCATGGCTGTTCTTTTTGAATCCAAATCGGCCACACTTTGCAGAAAGTCTTTTCCGAAAACAACTCTATCGCTAAGCGAAGGCTGTACCTTCTGGCTGTAGATGCCTTCTTTGACTTCGCGCCACACCATCGTGCCCCACTCTGACAAGGTGGATTGGCCCTCTATGGAAAAGAGCAACAGCTCTGGCACCGGCTGAACGGCGTCTGTGCTGACAGGCAGGTCGCTGTTCATGCGACGGAATTCGACCAGGTTGTCGCGTACCCAAGACTCGGTGTCCATTTTGATGGGAAGTCGTGGCAAGGTGATGAGCTGGTTACTGCCTTCAAACAGGTAAACACAGCGGTCGGCCAGCAGCCCTCCCAGCGTTTGCATGAAGCCTTGCACGGCCTTAAATCCGCCTACCAAGTTAAAAACAATCTCATACCCCTTTTCTTTGTAGCCGGGCAGTGTGTCGTAAGCCCACTTGACCACTTCGCTCAAAGCGGCTCGAAAGTCGTCAATGCTGTCGGTGCGCAGGTCTGTTACGCGCCGCACCTCGGTGCTGTGGCCGTGGTTTTGCAAAACGGTTTCAATGGCGTTGGCACCTTGTTCGCCAAGCCAGGTATCGGTGGCCAGCAAGATGTGGTGGTCTTTGCCACCCGTGAGCTTGCCGCCGTAAATGCCTGCAACCCCATTGAGTTCTGCACTTTGCCGGGTGAGCTGGTTGATGTCTGTGGTGGCGATGAGTTTGGCAAGGCTGCTGCTGACATGCGCCTGAAGGGTTCGCCGCGACGCCTCTGGAAGGTCGCTTTCGTTGCAAATATTGGCATTGTCGGTCAGCAGTTTCCTGACTTCCGGGGAGGCGTCATTGCTCAAAATACTGGTGCCGCAGGTGGAGATGATTAATTTTTGCATGGTGTTTTTTCTTTCATAAAGTTTGAATTTGAGGGGGCGAAATCAATTGGGCTAATTTGGTAGGTTTGCAGCTGTGCCCCCAACGCATCAAGCTGGTCCGCGCTGAGTTCTTGCCCGCGCAGGTGGGCCGGAAGTTCCAAGGACAGGTGGACATAAACAGCCCCTGCGGCGCACACGTGGGCTGCCAAGTTCACAGGGAGGCTGCCGATGACGGTGTCGCCTGGCTGCACCATGTGGGGTTCAAAGTGAGCTATTTGGCAGTCCACAGGCAAGGCATGGCGCTTCGCCCATTCAATGGCGCCGGGATGTCGTGAAATGAAATAGGTGGTCATCAGAGAATGGTAGGGCCGATGGTGTGGAGTGTGGTGCTTGGTAAGCTTGCTGATTCAGTGCGCTGGTAGCACCACACCTGCCTGGCAGGGTTGCGCAGGAGCAGGTAAACAATGGGCTGCAGCAGGGTTTCGTCGTGCTCCACGTCAGCGCGCACACGCCACAGCGGGGGCTGAAGGAAAGCCAAACTACTCACCGGCCAGCAGCCAGAATGGGGCAGCAGCGGGGCTTGGGTGCGTGGGAGGGTGAGGATCATGGCGGCGTCAACCGCTTAAGTGTTAGGGCGTTGCCCAGCGGTTCGATATCGACCGAAATGCCTTTGAGTTCCTTGAGGTTAATGACTTCGATGCGCCCCGTGGCTGCTTTGGCCAGCCGGTCATCGTTGGTCCAGAATTCGTCGCAGCCTGATTCCAGCGCAGCGGCCAGGTGAAGCGCATCCGGTGTTTTAAGTTCGTGGGAGGCCCGCATTTGGGTGGCCAAATCAAACACGGCGCGCCCGAAAGGAACGCTGTGTTGCTGAGTGGCCATGAAAAACTCGTCAAACCGGTTCAGCAACTGACTGTGGCCGTGGCGTAAGGGGTGTACCCGCGTTTCCAGCCGCACCAGGTCACTGGTGACGCAACAGATTCGCTCTTCGCCGGCCTGGCTAAACATCCGGCTCACCATGGCCGGCAGGTAAGTCGGGTTTTGCTCAATGTAGTAAATCACGGCATTGGTATCAAAGTAAGCACGCTTCATGGGGCTAATTCCAACTGTCGCGTTCTTCGCGAACCTGTTGATCAATGTCTTCGGCCGTTCGCCCCGTAGGGGGTTGGGTGGTCAGCCACTGGTGAAACTCTGTCATGTTGGCAAACTTCGGCTTGGGGTCGGTTTGGGTTTCCACGGGGTCTGGAAACAACACAATGATCTTGGCGGAACCCGTGGGTGCGCCTTCAGGCAGTTCAAAGGACACCCGGTGCGAGGGCGACACATATTGCTCAAATTGATAGGCTTTCATGACGTGACTCCAGTAAGTGTTGGGTGTCTCAGAATTGAACAAGCGTGGCTTATGTGCAGGCTTGCACCAGCACCAGCACCAGCACCAGCCCGCGCCCGGTGCTGGCGTCGCCGCCAATTTGCAGCAGTTTGCCGCCGATGCCGGGCAGGGCATCGCTCTGGCCGGTAAACACCTTGGCCAGCACCTCGGGGGCGCTGAGTAGCGGGGCCGAATCGCCGTTGCGGCTGTCCTTCTTGAAGCGGCTTCAGGGTCAAAGGGCTGGCTTTGAGGGGCGTCTTCCAAGTCCACATGGCCACCCACGCCGCAGCTCCAACGGCCATCCACTCGGGTGTCGCCACCCGTGCGCTGGTAGCACCACACCTGCCCGGCGGGGTTGCGCAGGAGCAGGTAAACAATGGGCTGCAGCAGGGTTTCGTCGTGCTCCACGTCAGCGCGCACACGCCACAGCGGAGGCTGAAGGAAAGCCAAACTGCTCACCGGCCAGCAGCCGGTTGCAGGCAGCAGCGGAGCTTGGGTGCGTGGGAGGGTGAGGATCATGGTCAATAAAAACCCAACTATGCGTTTAGAGTGTTCCGCGCAGGGCTGCAAATTTGAGCTTCTTGCGTTGCTCTTTGGCATCCCAGGGGCCGACAACTTTGGGCAGCCATGATTCCAACATCTCGACGAGGGTCAGTTTGTCAGAGGCCGACCAGTCGTCAAGTTCCAGGGCGGTTTTCACCAACCGGGTGGCCTCCTGATACAGACCTGCTTTGCCAGCGTCCGGGGTTTGCTTCTTGAAGTTTCCCCCGGTGATGCGCGCATCCAGTTCCTCGCATTTCTGGCGAAGGGTTTCTGTCAGTTGGCCGTGGGGAGACATGCTGGCGAGGGCTTGCGCGCGTTGCACAGTGGCCTCTTGCTCTGCCCGTTTGGCAGCTTCACGTGCTGCTGTTTCTGCTTGAATTTCCAGTCTTCGAGTGGCGGCGGCGGCCTTTTCTGCTTCAAACTTCTGTCGCAAACCGGCCATGTCGGGGCGGCCCTTGGACTCTGCGGCGCACCAGGCTTGGAGTGGGGACAGGTCGCCTTGCGGGTCGATCTCGACCACCGCCCAGCCGAAGGGGAGTAGATGCTTTTGGTCGCTCTCGGTTTCGGCGGCAAGCCATACGGTTTTGGTGGTGCCTTCCATGGTGGATTGTTGCTTACCGTCGACACGGGCACCCATAATTTTGATCTGGGCCACGCCTTCGCCCGACAATGTTTTGCTCTCGGCACCGCCGTAGCGTCCGAGCCGAATCAAAAAAGCATCGCCGGCGCGCAATTGGGCTCCCAAATCTCCGGCAAGGAGTTTTTCCAGGCTTTGTTTCCAAGCAGGATTGACCAGGCCGCGCCCGTCCAGCACGGCCAACTCGCGTTGCAACCGCGTTTGGTTGTAGGTGTTGGACTGGCTGGCAATGCGGCGCAGGTCGGTGGGGCGCAGCTCCGGCGCTGGGGTGTCTTTGCCGGTGTGATGCGCTTGCAATTGGGGCAAAACCGCATCCGCCACAAAAGCGCGGTACTGCCCGTGCAGGATGCATTCCTTGCGTGCGGCAATGCCTTTGGGTTGGAGCTCTTGCCCGTCCTTGATGACTTGCCGCTTCTTGCGGTTGACTCCGTACAGCACGCGTCGCGCGGGCTCGTGCCCGTTGGCGGGCATCAAGTCCGATATTTTTAAAAGCCGCAGTGGGCTGCTGGCAAAGTCGCCTTTAAGTAGGCGCCGCTCCACCATGTCACTTTTGACCGCACCGCGCCGGTCTCTTTCGTCGTACTGGGCGGGTTGACCCCGGTTGAGGTCGTCCACGATGGCCGTGCGAATCGCTCCCTTCAAACTGCTGCCCGGCATGTAGGGCAGGCGTGCTGTGCCGGTGTAGCTGGTGCGCTCAATGAACAACTGGTTGAACACCGAATTGCCGCTGGCCTCGATGTTGGCGGCGCGGCCAATGCGCTGCTCATAGGCCTGGGCCACACCGCTACTGACCGGAATCAACACATCGGCCTGCGCTTTGAAGTTTTGTGCGTTGTCTTTGAAGAAGCGCTGAATGGCCTGTAATGAGGCCCGGTTGGCGGCATCCATGAGTTTGCTTTTTTGTAAGTCACTCAGTACCGCCCGACTCGGATCAAAACCATACAAAATGCCATCGTCAATCACGTAGTTGGTCGGCTCGAAGTCTTCCCCGCAGCCAATGTGAATCGGCGACAGCGGCGTGAGCGCCAGCCGGTAGGTTTTCAAAAACGGGTTCATGCGTTCACCTCGATAGGCCGAAATATGGCAATCACAGGCGCGTAGCCCTGCTGCACGGTTTCGGGCATGGCGGTGGATACGGGATTGCCCATGCCGCCCAGCCCTTGCCCAATGAAGGGCCTCTCAGAGTCAATAGTTTCGGGCCAGAACACGCTGCCCGCCTTGGACAGCAGCACCGGGCGCTTGAACGGGTTGCCTGACTGCACCGCTGCATCACCGTGGCGACCAAAGCGCGTCACGACTTGGTAAAAACTTCGCACCGGGCAAAAGCCTTGGCCTTGCGGCGCACAGGGCCCGAGGGTGAGGTAACTGTTGGTGTCTATTGCAACGGGCCAGGTGGTGGTGTCAGCGTCGCCAATGCGTTTGAATTTACCCAAGCCGATACTGGCATCGCGGCCAAAGCCGGTGGTGCCCATGGCGTCCAGCGCGGCGGTTAAGTCGGCCAGGCTCAAACGGGCCTCGTCCAGCACCACATGCACATCGAACCGTGTCTCCGCCTTGAACCAGATTTGGGTTTGAGCGTAGGGCGCAAATTGCCCGTCACCTGTGGTACCAGTCTGGCGGTTGATGGTGTTGTGGGGCTGAGCGCGTTCTTTTTGGGCCGCCACCTCCGCATCGCCACACGCGGCGGCTTGCCAATGTGCGAACGGCTGGGTCATGGCCGCATGCGGCAGCCAGCGTTTCTTTTTGAGCAGTTTGCGCCCCTCTTCTTTCTGTGCAGTCCACAGGCTCGATGGCACTGCGGGCAGGGGCACATGGCCTGCAGGCATGGCGTCAGACACCACTGCAAAGGGCGCGCCACTGGTGTAGTTCTGTAGCAGCGCATTGAGCCGGTCATTGCCCAACTGGTTGCGCAGCGTCCAGCACAGTTGGCCAAACAGCGTGTCGCCCGCCAGCGGTGTACCAAAGGCGCTCAGGGGTTGGATTGTGAAACAGTAGGTTTGCATCATTGTTCTGCCGTGTTGAGTGCATGGCAAAGCTGGCGCACACACTCGCCACGGGTTTGGTTGTCTGTGCGCCCTAAAGTTTTGACGACAACGGTGTGCCGCAGCGTAATGACTTTGTCTGTACAAATCCAACTATCGGCCACCAATGTACCGCCTCTGGCCAAAGGGCCGCGTGCCAACGCCACTGCGTGTGCTGCACGCGGCCTGCTGGTCAGTGCCATGGCGATAAAGTCGCCGCGCTCGTTGACGGATGTCAACAGTAAAACCGGGCGGCGCTTGGATGCCGATAAATCGGTGTAGGGAAAGGGCACCATGGCGATGGTGCCAGCGAGCAGCTCAAACGTCATTCCACACCTCATCTTCTTCGTTGTCCCAAACCTCAGTCAAGGCTGATAGTTGTGCGTTTTGCAGGTCGTGCCAGCGCCCCTGGCTTTGTTTGGTTTCGAGAAAGGAAGCAAAGTCAAGCACTTCCCTGGCTGCTAAATCAGGCAGGCGGGAAACGGCTTCAAGGATCTGTTGGGCCAGTGCAGGGTTGCTCATGGTCTACCTTTCAAAGGGTTTGACGGCATCAAATCGGGTTTGGCTGTCCACATCGTTGATTTTCAAATTGACAAACCTGACCTTGCCGTAGCCGCGCGAACCGGAGCCGCCCACGCTATCGAGCTCCAGTAGCTTTAAGCCTTGCAACACGGTGTTCATCAGCTCGTCGCCATCGCCTGCGAGTTGCTTGACGGACAGGCGAAAGTCAAACTGCGCGCCAGCAGGGACACGCTC
>JAGODZ010000290.1 GCA_017997975.1 Rhodoferax sp. | reverse complement strand
GTCACCTTTCACCGTCGGTTTCTGGGTGAGTTGGCGGGCCTGTTTGTGCAGGTGCTGGAGATGGCCCAAGAGCGCGACACGGGAAAGAAACCCGGTGGCAAACCACCAACGCCACCCCTCGCAGGCGTACGCGATACCGACCAGATTAACCTCACGGACGAAGAGTCGCGATCATGGCGATCTCGGGCGGCGGCTTTGAGCAGGCCAACATCACGCCCTTGATCGCGGTGGCCCGTGAGGATCACCACCCCCACTGGCGCCAGCGCCATACCGAACCTGCTCCTTTACCCAAAGACGCCACGCCGGTTCAAACCATGGCGCATACCCTGAAAACCTTGACCGGCGCGGCCAGCTACGCGCTGCGCAAACAAACGGTGGAGCCGGTCTTTGGGATCATCAAGTCGGTGATGGGCTTTCGTCAGTTCTCTGTGCGCGGATTGAAGAAGGTGACGGGGGAGTGGAATCTGGTGTGCCTGGCTTGGAATGCAAAGCGCATGGCCGTGCTACGGCTAAAAACGCCCTAAAAGAGGGAAATGATGATGAAAAATCGGTCAATCCATCGAAATACCGTCCAAATTGCCTATTTTTACGCGCATTCAACACTCGGTGGATTTCAGTCGGCTCAAGCCCGATAGGCTGATGGGCCCACCGAAATCCTCAAATTCATATTTTGGGCGTCCGCTCATGTTGTCGTAGGGTTGATCTTGGTGCCAAGGTCTAGCCTGTAGATTGATAGGTTCTTTGACCCGAAAATGATCGCCATACACGCGCACACTCTTGCGGTCCATGCGTTGAGCCGCTACCCGAAGCAGGACAGACTCTCGCATCCTGCAGCGGTTAGCCGGATTGCGATGTCAGTTTCAAAAGTATTCCACAAAATAGCCCGGGTCATCAGACTGTCTGCTCACCATTAAAGGGCTCAGTTTGACCAGACTGGCCTCAATGCCCGTGCTGAGCAACTAAATTTCACCGGTGCCATCACGCCGTGCAGCACAGTCACACCGTCTCGTTCAAAGCGGGTTACTGCCAAGGCAGACAGTTGATAGGGCGCGCGTGTGTTGTCATGGACTTTCGAGTTGTGTTTGAACGTATGGCAACGACTTTTACGTCGTCGACACGCCTTGGTTTAGAAATCAAACAGAGTCACAGTCGTTTGTTCGTCGTTATTTTGATTCAGGGGGGGCTCTGCTCATGTTAACGTCGGCGTTGAAATTTTTGGGTTGGGTTTGGCGCAGGACGGCGTTAAATTGGCCCCGCTAATCAGCGGCTTAGGCGGCAGAATCCCAATCTGGACCATTCAGCTTGTCGGCCCAATTTTTTAATGTAGGAGCACTCGATGGCAACCTCTTCAAAACATCCTCCCGCACTCGCGGCAAAACCCCGTACCGCAAAAACCCAAAAGGCCAGTGTCAAGGACCTCCCGTATTTGCGCTTTTACCACTCAGAAGTATTGCGGACTAAGATGCACACGGTGCTTGCCGCCCTTGAAGAAGCACCTGATCCCACCCAGCACCATGATGCCCTAGGAGACTTGGTGGCCGAGTTGAGTGATGCGGGTTTGAACTACTTTTTCATGGCTCCCTTGAAGCTGGCAAAGCCAGGGTTTATCGTCGAACAGTCGGCAAGCCTGGGTATGGCGGGTGCCCGACAAGTCCTTGGGTCCGTGGCGCGCAACATCATTAGCCGAATGGACAAACCTCAGCTTTTGTCGGTGTCTGCGTCCATACGTCAGCTCACTCTATGAGCTTTTTTGATGCAGTATCGACTCAGCAGCCCCGCTAATCTATTGACAGAATGCTGCTTTTGATCCAAGCAAGTCCGCTATCCTCAACGCTTCTACAGAAGGAAATAGAAATGACCGATACATGGCTCCCTTCATTGATCACTGCCACGCCTCAAGAAGGGTTTGAGCTCGCAATCACCCTCAGCCGTCGCGGCGTCAAGTACACCCAACCCAATATGGACACGCTGAAGGAACTACGGCCTCAGTACGCCCAATCGGCAGATGGACTGACCGCTGCCTCACAAGTCATTGCCATCAATTTTCAAACGGTTTCGGCGGCTAACAATTACTGGCGTGCCTAGCAGCCTGTCGGACTCCTAGTTCGTTCATTTCATCAAACGCCCGAGGTCAAGGAGCGAGGTCGGCGCTTGGCTGACGCGGCTGCAGACGGGTCGATCGACCTAGGTGACGGAAGAGGGCTGCAGTGCAAAACCACCTTCGCCTCCTGTCGTTGAGGCTTCCCTGCGGTCAAATGGCGCTCCGTGAGCATTTGGCTCCTGTATCGGCACCTAACGCCTCACTCCTCGTGATGACTTTGGGTACGTGGTGACTTGAACGTTAGGTAACATTGGACATCAACAGCATTTCGCTATTAACTAGATTCAAAATGAAACAAAGACCCCCCATCACCATATCGTCGCTGGATGCCGTGCGACTTGAGCGACTCTTCAGTTCGCTCGATAGCGATCAGTTTCCCAGCTTAGATGATCTTCAAGCTGAAGTGGACCGAGCCAATATCGTGGAGCCCAAGGAAATTCCTCCCGATGTCGTCACGATGAACTCAACGGTCACGTTCCGAATTGAGTCTTCAGAAAAAGAGTTTTCCTTGACGCTGGTTTACCCTAGGGATGCGGGCGATAGTACGGGAAAAATTTCAGTTCTTGCCCCCGTTGGCAGCGCGCTGCTTGGCTTGCGAGAAGACGATGAAATCTCATGGCCCAAACCCGGTGGTGGCTCGCTGATTGTTCGAATCTTGAAAGTAACCTACCAACCTGAGCGCTCGGGTGAGTTCCAGCTTTAACCTGTCGTTTTAATCGCTCAGGAAGGGGCTTTGAAGTGTCTCTTCCTGAGCTCCGGGCGCTCCTCGTCATGGTGCGTGGTTCTTTCTTCTGTAAGAACGCCTAGCCCGCCCGGGGCTTGGGATGCTGAGTAGATACGTAAAAAGTAGCGACTCAGGTATCTCAAAGTCGAGCGGGTAACGCCTTCGGCTGACCCGATCAATTCAAAGTGGCAAACCTGAGTCGTTACTTTTTACAAGCTTTTTAAGCCTCTAGCCCTGACAGGATCTGCGCAAGCAGCTACTGAATCAATAGCGTAATAGCGTTACTGGGCCGTCCAACCGCCATCCATATTCCAAGCCACACCGCGCACGTTGTTGCCGGCAGCGGAGCAGAAGAACACGGCCAGCTCGCCTAACTCCTCAGGGGTGGTGAATTGCATGGAGGGCTCTTTTTCACCCAGCAAACGGCGTGTGGCTTCCTCGTTGGTGATGCCTTGGGCGGCGGCTTTCGCATCGACCTGCTTTTGCACCAGCGGCGTCAGCACCCAGCCGGGGCAAATGGCATTGCAGGTCACGCCGGTGGTGGCGTTCTCTAAGGCGGTCACCTTGGTCAGGCCGACGACACCGTGTTTGGCAGCGACGTAAGCTGATTTTTCAGCGGAGCCGACCAAGCCGTGGATGGACGCCACATTGATGATGCGGCCCCAGTCTGCCGCTTTCATGGCGGGCAAAGCCAGGCGGGTGGTGTGAAACGCGCTGCTCATGTTGATGGCGATGATGGCGTCCCAGCGCTCAATCGGAAAGTCTTCAATCTTGGCAACATGTTGGATACCGGCGTTGTTCACCAGAATGTCGACCCGGCCAAACTCAGCCGCCGCAAAGGCCATCATGGCGTCGATGTCGTCGGGCTTGCTCATGTCGGCACCGTGGTAAACCACTTGGACGCCCAAGGCGGCGATCTCCTCTTTGGGGCCCTCCACATCACCAAAACCATTCAAAACGATGTTGGCGCCCTGTTTGGCCAAGGCCTTGGCAATACCGAGGCCGATGCCGCTCGTTGATCCGGTGACAAGGGCAGTTTTGCCTTTTAGCATGCTGATTCTCCAAAAAAGGGGTGGGCACTGTGGTTGAATTGGGGTGAACAGAGGGCTTTTTGAGATTGCGCTTCTGTCAGACCCCTCACTCTACCAAACCACCCATCACACCATGACTGAACCTACGCTGAACTACGTACATTGCCCGGACGCCGCCGAGGGGCACCGCATGGCGTATTGGCAGTGGGGCAACCCTGACAGCAGCCA
>JAGODZ010000289.1 GCA_017997975.1 Rhodoferax sp. | reverse complement strand
GGCGTGGGCGTGCAAGGCATTGCAATCTCCGAGCGGGCCTACCAAAAGGCCGTCGCATTCGCCAAAGACCGGGTGCAAAGCCGCCCGGTGGACGGCTCGCAGCCAGCGGCGGCTGCCATCATTCACCATCCTGATGTGAAGCGCATGCTGATGACGATGCGCTCTTATGTGGAAGGCTGCCGCGCCATGGCCACTGTGGCGGCTGCGGCCTACGACACCGCCCACCACCATCCTGATGCGGAGACTGCCAAGCAGAATCAGGCGTTTTATGAGTTTTTGGTGCCCTTGATCAAAGGCTACAGCACCGAAATGAGCCAAGAGGTGACCTCCCTGGGGGTGCAGGTGCATGGCGGCATGGGGTTTATCGAGGAAACGGGTGCGGCGCAGTACTACCGCGACGCCAAAATTTTGACGATTTACGAAGGCACCACCGCCATTCAGGCCAATGACTTGGTCGGGCGCAAAACCGCCCGTGATGGCGGTCAAACGGCCAAGGCCTTGGCGGCGCAAATTGAAGCCACTGAAGGCGAATTGACGCAGCGCGGTGACGCCGATGCCTTGGCAATGGCCAAGCGCTTGAAGGCGGCTCGTGAAGCGTTCTTGGATGTGGTTACTTTTGTGGCGGCCAACACGCGCTCCAAGCCCAACGCGGTATTTTCTGGCAGCGTGCCTTACTTGATGCTGGCAGGCAATTTGGTGGCCGGATGGCAGCTGGGTCGCTCCTTGATGCTCGCGCAAGACCAAATGGCGGCAGGCGTTGATGTGGCGTTCATGAAAGCCAAAATCACCACGGCCCGCTTTTACGCAGACCACCACCTGACCAAAGTGCCCGGCGTGCGCGATGCCATCATTGACGGGGCTGACAGCGTGACCGAGTTGGCACTGGAATCTTTCTGACAGAAGCACTCCTAATTAAATAGCAGCTTGCGCAGGCCTGACAAGGGCCAGCGCCCTATTTGTCATAAAGACCACCTGACTTTTAGAAAGACACCATGTCCCAGCTACCAGCGCCTTTGAACCACCTGCCGTTTCCGGTGATTGGTTCGCCCCTTTTCATCATCAGCAACCCCAAGCTGGTGATTGCGCAGTGCACCGCTGGCGTCGTGGGTGCGATGCCGTCGCTCAATGCTCGTCCGGCTGAACTGTTGGAGGAGTGGTTGATCGAAATCACCGAGGCGCTGGCTGCCTATGACAAGGCGCATCCCGACGCCCCAGCAGCGCCCTTTGCCATCAACCAAATCGTGCACAAAAGCAATGAACGCTTGGAGCACGACATGGCGTTGTGCGTGAAGTACAAGGTGCCCATCATCATCACCAGCCTGGGTGCGCGCGAAGACATTAACGCAGCGGCCCATTCCTACGGCGGTGTGGTGCTGCACGACGTCATCAACAACAAGCACGCCCACAAGGCAATTGAAAAAGGCGCTGATGGTCTGATCGCGGTGGCAGCCGGTGCGGGCGGCCATGCTGGGGTCAAAAGTCCGTTTGCTTTGATTCAAGAAATTCGCCAGTGGTTTGACGGCCCCCTCGCCCTCAGCGGCGCCATCTCAACCGGCGACGCGGTGTTGGCAGCTCAAGCCATGGGGGCTGACTTTGCCTACATTGGCTCGGCCTTTATTGCCACCGAAGAGGCGCGGGCCTCTGAGGCCTACAAACAATCTATTGTGGACAGCAACTCCGACGACATTGTTTACAGCAACCTTTTCACCGGTGTGCACGGCAATTACTTGGCTCCCAGTATTCGCAACGCCGGCATGGACCCCGATAATTTGCCCGAGAGTGATCCCAGCAAAATGAACTTTGCCGGCGACAAAACCAAAGCCTGGAAAGACATTTGGGGTTGCGGCCAAGGCATTGGCGCGGTCACCAAGGTGCAAACAGCGGGTGATTACATCGCCCAATTGAAGCGGGAGTACCAAGCGGCGCGTGAACGGCTGTTGTCAAAAAATTAAGCCTAATCGAGCTCTAACCCATGTCCCACCTGAGCAAGCAGCTATTGAATTGATAGTACTTCAGCATTGGGGAAGGTGAGGGATGATTGTCCCGGCGCCCAAGGGGCGAACTTAGTCATGGCTCGCAGGAACAAAGGTGAGGCTTCAAACTGAGTCAGCCACACCTGGAGCTCAGGCCAAGCTTGTGCCTCAAACCACGCCGGGTCGGTGTGGGCGAATTGCCGCACGAAGGGCGCAATGGCTGCATCGGCCAAGCTGGGTGTTTCTCCTAAAACATGGCCGTGTTTCTGAATACTGGCATTCAAGTCGTTCAAAAAATCGACGGCCAGCGTCCGGTGAGTCACACCATCCGGCAACGCGTACCGGTGGGGGTACTTGTAGCGGTCCAAGTGCTGCTTGAATTCACCATCACAGCGTTGAATCCATGCCAGGGCGGGGGCCAACCCTGCTTCGTTTTTGCCCAACCAGACTTGAGGGTCATTTTGGCGCAATGCCCAGAGCATGATGTCCAGACTTTGCTCGATCACCTCTCCATTCACCGTGACCAACACCGGTACTGTCGCTTTGGGTGACACGGCCAATAAGGCGGCGGGCTTGTCGCGAAGCACCACTTCACGCAGTTCACACGTCTGGCCGCTGATCAGCAAAGCCAGTCGGGCTCGCATGGCATATGGGCAGCGGCGAAACGAGTAAAGAACGGGGGAGGGCGAAGGTACTGTCATGGGGTGTGCGGCATGGTTTGCCCAATGGGCGCTTGTTCGCCCCGGGCCTTGGCCCGTTCCCATTGGCGTTGGCGCTCCCGTGCGCTGTTCTTTTGCGTCTCAAGCGTGGTGGCGTGGCATTTGGGGCAGCTCACGCCCGCCTCAAACAGGGGCGAGGTCATCTCCGTGTCATTGAGCGGGTGGCGACACGCGCGGCACAGGCCGTGTGAGCCGGGCACCAAGCCGTGGCCCACGGAGACGCGTTCGTCAAACACAAAACACTGCCCCTCCCACAGGCTTTGCGCCTCCGGCACGGTTTCCAAGTACTTCAGAATGCCGCCTTCGAGGTGGTAGACCTCGTCATAGCCTTGGGTGCGCATGAAAGCGGTGGATTTTTCGCATCGAATGCCGCCGGTACAAAACATGGCCACCTTGGGCTTTTTGCCTGTGGCCGGGTTCAGGACTGCCGTGCGCTGAACCCAATCGGGCAACTCGGAAAAACTCTTGATGTTGGGGTCCATCGTACCCGCAAAGCTGCCGATGCCCACTTCATAGTCATTGCGGGTGTCCACCACCACCACGTCGGGGTCGCTGATCAGCGCATTCCAGTCTTGCGGCTTCACATAAGTGCCAGCCATCACTGTCGGGCTGATCCCCGGCACGCCCATGGTGACGATTTCTTTTTTCAGACGAACCTTCATTCGGTAAAACGGTGACTTGGTTGACCAGGCCTCTTTGTGCTGCAAATCAGCCAAGCGAGGGTCTTGGCGCAGGGTGGCTAAAACCGCATGAACGCCGGCTTCGGGCCCGGCGATCGTGCTGTTGATGCCCTCAGCGGCCAGCAAAATCAGGCCTTTCACTTGGTGGGCCTCGCAGCAGGCCAAAAGGGGGGCTTTCAGGTCAGCGAAGTCGGGGAGGTCCACAAATTTGTAGAACGCGGCGGTCAGGAATTCACGCATAGGGGTAGGGGTGCTTCAATTCAATCGAGGTGTCAGGGGCCAATAGGGCATTTTCGCGCAACGGCAGGTGAATCACGTGAGCGGGCGTTGCCAGTGCACTGTCAGGCGGGCCAAGTGGAGCCGTGTTCGGGCACCACCGCGCGCCAGCCCAGTTCATGTTTGATGCGTTTGCGAAACGCATCCGACTGTTCCATCTCGCCGTGCACCACGTACACCTCGTCAGGGGCTTGCGGCATCGTCTTCAGCCAGGCCAGCAGCTGATTGCCATCCGCATGGGCTGAGGCGGACTGGAGTTGGATCACTTCGGCCTTGATGGCCACATCTCGTCCATGAATGCGAAGGCTCGCCGCACCGGCGGTCAAGGCGGCGCCTCGGGTTCCCCCAGCCTGAAAACCAGTCAGGACAATCATATTTTTGGGGTTGCCCGCGTAGTGAGCCAGGTGATGCAGCACCCGCCCGCCGGTGGCCATGCCGCTGGC
>JAGODZ010000288.1 GCA_017997975.1 Rhodoferax sp. | reverse complement strand
CATTCATCGCATTCGATTGACCTAAGCTGTTGATTTCATTGATCACCTAGTCGAGTGACAACTCAACCACAGGGGATCGTAAGTTGTTGATTCATAAGGATCGTCTGACTTGTGTGTAATGAGATGCCCTGAAGGCGGGTCGGCTTGACCTGCCGGTTTTTCAGCTTGGCGGCACAGGCTGAGGTGTAATGAGATGCCCTGAAGGCGGGTCGGCTTGACTGCACAGTTAGATACTATTTCTGCTTTTTCTTTGCTTCTTCCCTGATTGTTCCGATTTTCTTATCGGAACGTGTATCGCGCCCATCAGGGTTTCGAATCGTTCCCGGCGGAAGCTTATGTTTTTTCTCATGAGAACCTACGGTCTGATCACTTCTGTCTTGGCGTGTCATATTTTTTTCCTTACTAAAAAACTAACGTAATGTAGCCGAGCGCCTATCTTGGCCATCCCAAGCTAGACGACGAAATAAACTGGCCAAGCGGGTGTCAATCGGAAGGGTCGGCGTGCCACACAGCCTCTTGTCGCTTTTGTTTGACGGCGGTAGCCCGTATAAAACTACAGTGATGGTGTGACTCATGAAACCTGTCTCTTATATTCCCCAATCGGCCCGGTTGCTGGATCAGCTTCGGGAGGTCTTGCGTTACAAGCACTATAGCCTTCGAACGGAGGAGGCTGACCTGTACTGGGTGAAATTTTTTGTCCGATGGCATGGGCACAATGGTCCGCTGCGCCACCCACAATCAGGCGTTGAGTGCTTTGTTATTTTTGTACCGAGAGTTCTTGGGCGTGCAGTTACCGTGGGTGGATGACGTGAAGCGGCCAACACGCCCGCAACGTATTTCGTCGGTGTTGACCAGCGCTGAAGTGGCTGCGCTGTTTGGCGCAATGACCGGTGTGGAACTGCTGCTGGCCAAGCTGCTTTACGGCACAGGCATGCGTTTGAATGAGGGTTTGCGCCTGCGCATCAAAGATGTGGACTTTGACCGGCGGGTGCTGGTGGTGCGGGAAGGCAAGGGTGGCAAAGACCGGGTGGAGATGCTGCCGCACACGCTGCAGGCTGCATTGAAGAACCAGATGGCGCTGGCTCGCGCGATATGGGAGCATGACCGTCAACAACACCAGCCGGGTGTGGAAGTGCCCGATGCCTTGGCCACCAAATACCTTGATTTGGGACAGCGCTGGGGCTGGTTCTGGATGTTTCCCGCGCCCAAGCTGTCGGTTGACCCGCGCTCACGTATTGACCGTAGACACCATTTGTATGAAGAGCGGCTACAGCGCGCCATCAAGCTGGCCTGCGCGGCAGCACATATTTGCAAGCCGGTATCCGTTCACACGTTACGCCACTCCTTCGCCACCCATTTGCTGCAGGCCGGCACCGACATCCGCACAGTGCAAGAGCTGCTAGGCCACAGCGATGTGTCAACCACCATGATCTACACCCACGTTCTGAAGGTCGCGGCAGGCGGCGCGGCCTCGCCATTGGATTCACTTTTGCCAATCCAATGACAGGTATCGAGGAAGAACGCGACCGGCAACTAGCTGCCAGAAGTGGTTGTAGCGGCGATGGGTGCAGAGGTCGCTGATTGGCCGGGTGTTCGCGCTGTGAAGGCCGCAGACGGCCAGTGCCGTTGCCCGAGATGGCTATTGACGCGCTGTACCCCTCACGCAAGCACCTGTCTCCAGCGGTGCGGGCGTTTCTTGACTTTTTGGTGGAGCGCTTCGCCAAGGTGCCTTGGTAGGCGCTCGCTTGGGTCACTCGCAGTCCTTGCGGAAGGCCAAAAAGTCGTCACCCCAGGCGTTCACGTCGTATTCTTGCACCCGCTCGATCAGCGCATTCATGCGAAAACGGCTTTCACGCTCGTTCAGGTTCAGCCCGGTGACCAAGCTTTGAATCATGCTGTTGTCGTCATAAGGGTTGGTGAGCACAGCGCCTTTGAGTTCGACGGCGGCACCTGCAAATTCAGACAGCACCAGCACGCCGGAGGTTTGTGAGGCCGCTTTGGCGGAGACGTATTCCTTGCACACCAAGTTCAGGCCGTCACGCAGCGGGGTGATCCAGGCCAGGTCGGACGCCATGTAAAACGCGACCAACTCAGCAAAGGGCAGGGGGCGGTAAAAGTAGCGCACGGGCGTCCAGCCCATTTGGGAGAAGCGGCCGTTGATGCGACCAATCACTTGGTCCAGCTTGTCACGCGTTTTGGCGTAAATCTCCATGCCGGGTGCAGCGGGCGTGACGATGTTGAGCATGACGACTTTGTCATGCCACTCGGGGTGGGTTTCCAGAAACTTCTCGTAGGCCTGCATCTTCTCGATGGGGCCTTTAACGTAATCCAAACGTTCCACGGACAACACGAGTTTTCTGCCTTGGGCCTCGGCCAGCAGACTGTCGCGCAGTTGTTGAGTTTCAGGCGCATCGGCGATGGCTTTGATGTTGGCGTTGTCAATGCCCACGGGGTGAGCGCCCACGCGGACGATGCCATAGGGGGTCTGAAGCTTTCGTACCATCTCTTCCACCCCCAGCGCGCAGCCGTGGGTGAGGTAGGTGGGGGCACAAAATTCAGTCACTAGTGCTTGGGTGGAGACGTTGGAGCGCACCACATCAACGAAGTTTTCGACGTAGCGTGGAATATGAAAACCCACGTAGTCGCATTTCAGCAAGCTGGCCACGATGGAGCCGCGCCAGGGCAAGATGTTGAAGATGTCGGCGCTGGGGAATGCGGTGTGGTGGAAGAAGGCAATTTTCAGGTCGGGGCGCAGATCGCGCAGGTAGGCCGGGGTCATCCACAGGTTGTAGTCATGAATCCACACCGTCGCGCCCGGCGCGGCCACGGCAGCGGTGCGCTCGGCAAACAGGCGGTTGATTTCACAAAAATGCTGCCAATGAGCTTCTTTAAACTTCGCCCGCTCCGGGAAGGAGAAGATGATCGGCCAGAAAGCCTCTTTGGAGAACTGTTTGTAGAAGATGTTGACATCGTTGGTGGTCAAGGCCACGCGGCTGGCCAGCAGGTTGGGGTACTTCTCGGCATCCACCGCCACATCCACCTCAAAGTCGTCGGGGTGGCGGCTTTCGCGTTGTGACCAGGCCACCCACGCGCCTTTTTTGCCGCCTGCAAACAAGCCCAGCAGCGTGGGCAAAATGCCGTTCGGGCTTTTGGGCTGCTGGCGCACGTAGTTTTTTCCCGTTTTGACCTCGTCAAAAGGTTGGCGGTGGTAAACAATCACCAACTCGGCCGATCCATACGTGGCGGGCAGTTGTTCGGCGCTGGCGCCAAAACCTTTGTTGAAACCGTGGTACGCCATGGCCTCCAGAATGCCAGCCGGGCCGAACGCTTTGGCTTGGTAAATCTCATGCGCACTCCCCGGTGTCGCCTCCAAAATCACGGCTTCTTTGAGCGCGGGCTCACCGTTGCCCACCACCACGCCTCGGTAGCCGGTTTGCATCAAGGATAAGTCGTTCAAGGTGTCGCCTGCGACCAGCACTTTTTCTTCCGGCAAGCCCTCGGAGCGCAGCAGTTGCGTCAGGCTGTGGCCTTTGGAGACGCCCAGGGGCAGAAAGTCGAGGTAGCGGTTGGCCGAGGTCAATACGGCCAGTCCCAGATTTTTGGCGATGATTTTGATGCCGGGCAGGATGGCGGTGTTCTCGTAATAAAACGAGCAGCGCCGCTCTTGCGGCACCTCTTGCAAGACCAGTCCTTTGAGGCCCATGGTGCGGCTGAGCACGGCCTCGCGCCCCGGCCATTTGTCGGCAATGTCGTTTTGAAGCGGCACGACAGCAGCGTAACTGTCGCCATGTCGCTTCAAAACGGTAGCGCCCACATCCGCAATGATGTAATCCGGCCGAGGGAGCGAGGAGTCGTCCAGCAGGGACACGATGCTCTCAAACCCGCGCCCGGTCACATAGATGAGGATGACTTTCGCGCGGTTGTCTTTGATGGTTTTGTACAGGTCTGAGGTGGTTTCATTCAGGTCGGGGGACAGGTAAGTGCCATCCAAGTCGGTGGCCAGAATCATTTCAATTTTTGTTGTCATTTAATTTTTATCCTCCATGTGAGTGGGTTGGTAAGTGGGGCTCGAATCTTCGTGCTGCGTCTGGGCCACTCCATGCTGAGGCAACGTTTTTGTTCTGAATCGATACCTGGGTGCG
>JAGODZ010000287.1 GCA_017997975.1 Rhodoferax sp. | reverse complement strand
CAGTCGGGAGCCCATGGGATAAAGACGTATGGGGCTATCAGTTTGACAAGGCCGCAAAGGTGGCAGAACTGCCGCCCAAGGCCACCACGTACAGCATCAGGCATTCCACCATCACCGACCTGATTCATGCAGGCGTGGACAGCCTGACGGTGGCGCAACTGGCTGGCACCAGTGTGGCGATGATCGAAAAGCACTACGGGCACCTGACCCGAGATCATGCGCGCTCTGCGCTGGCTGCGCTGGCCCTTTGACGCCCACATGCACACCAGAGGCCCTTGGGGGCCTTTTTTCATGGCGACTGCCACATCTTCAGCAACCCGCCCTTCAACTCGCACGACTTCTCTATGGGCGGCTACCAGATCCCGTACTACTTCGAAGACAAGGCGGACGGCTAAGCACCACGCCGTGCATGTGCAGAAACGACCGCATCATTTGCGTTCTTTTGCGGCTTAAATGTAATAGTTTGAAACGAAATTGCCCCGCCCTATAGGGAAACAAGGGGCGAAAGTGCGCGAAAGAGGGAAACGAATGGAAATAACGGGGGTTTCAGCGGCGCAACCACGGTTCTGAACAGAACAGTCATTTTGAAGCATGAATGTGGCATCCCCTAAAATTCATGCACCTACTTGGATTCAACGGCACAGAAGGCGAAAGCCCCCAAGTGCTTTGAACACAAGGAGGCTTTCTAAGTACCCAATCCCGAAGGATCGAGGACTGTCTTGGCGGACAACCTGAGATTCTATAGAACTGGCTGCGCATGTGATACCCCTGTGGTTATTCCCATGTGTGACCCGTTCACGGGTGCGGGGTTGTTTGAACCCTGTCTATAGAAAGGCCAGCCATGGCCCAAAACCTCTATCACCCTGAAACTTTGCTGCGCCTGCCGCAAGTGCTGACCCGCTTTCCTGTTTCCCGCTCCGGCTGGTATGCAGGCGTGAAGTGCGGCAAATTCCCTTCCCCCATCAAGACCGGCCCGCGTACAGCCATGTGGCGCGCCAGCGATATCGACGCCCTCATTGCCAACTTTGGCAAGTAAGGGGGCCACATGCACAGCAATACCACCAAGGTGGGCGCAAGCGTGCCCAATGAAGAAGCCCCCGGCGCTATCAACACCGAAGGGCTTACAACCGACACCACCAACGACCTGAATTTTGCCACTGGCACCCAGCACGGTAAAGCGCTGGCGACGCTGATTGCGCAGCTTGCCATTGCAGGCCACGCAGTCCACATAAGCCAGCATGGTGACTTTCTGGTGTGCAAATACAACTGGGCGCGGTACTGCAAAGATTTTGACGCGCTGCAAGCGTTTGCCCGTAATTGGGGGGTGACGCAATGACCGCACCGACCCCTGAAACCGCTGCAATTTTGGCAGGACAAGCTTCGCCCTCAAACAAGTCCACCGCAACGGAGGCACAGCTTGACCGGCTGCTGATCTTGCTTAGGCTGCGCCCGCACCACACGCATGAATTGCGCAGCAAAGGAATTAGCCACCCAGCGGGCCGCGTGCTCAATTTAATCGAGCGCGGCTGCGTGATTGATTCTGACCGAATCACGACGGTAGACAGTGACGGATTCCAGCATGTGGGCGTGGCGCTTTACACGCTGGTGTCTGAGCCTGTGGAGGTGCAGCATGGTCACTAAAAACACCGCCACCACCAAAAAAACAGGCTTGCTTGATTTTCCTGTGAGCGACATTGTTTTAGGCGCTGAGAACGATCTTTTGTATGACCGGTTCGGCATCGCCAACGCCGACGACCGGGAGCTGACCATCTCGATCCGTGACAACGGCATCCAAGAGCCGCTTGTCGTCTCGGCAGACAGCGTGCTACTGAGTGGCCACCGCCGCTTCGCCGCCGCCAAGTACCTGGGCCTGAAGGCTGTCCCTGTCCGTGTTGCGCAGGATGTTTCCTTTAACGCCCTGTCCACCACCGAGCGCCTGGAAGTGCTGCGCCGATTCAATCAACAGCGTGAGAAGTCACCCGGCGAGCGCATACGGGAGAAGCTACTCGACATTGAACCCGCACAAGCCCACCGAGACTTAACGCTACGCAAGGCCAAAATTCGGGCCATGGACGGTGCAAGCCCTTGCAACGTGATCATGGGCAAGGTCAAGAAACGCGCCCGGATTACAACGCTGCAATTCTTGGCTGCTGCCCGGCGCGTGGTGCAGGAGAACAAGGAATATTGGCCACTGACAGTTCGCCGCGTGCATTACCTGCTGCTGAACGACCCGCCACTGAGGCACGACAAGAAGCCCGGTTCCACCTATGCGAACCACCAAAAATCATACGACGCACTGACTGGCTTGTTGATCCGGGCGCGTTTGACCGGCGACATTCCCATGCAGGCCATTGAAGATGAGACGCGCCCCATCATGCTGGGCGGGGGGTTTTCAACTTTCGAGGCGTTTGTCGCTCAGGAAACAGAAAACTTTCTTGCTGGGTACAGCCGCGACCTGATGCAAGGCCAGCCGCACCACGTAGAGATCATGCTGGAGAAAAACGCCCTGCGCAGCGTTATCGAGGCTGTGGCGCGGGAGTACTGCATCCCCGTCACGACCGGCAAGGGCTTTTCGTCGCTGCCGCCGCGTTACGACCTTTTCATGCGCTACAAGCGCTCCGGCAAGGAAAAGCTCGTGCTGCTGATGCTGACCGACTTTGACCCGGACGGCGAGGCCATCGCGGCATCGTTTGCGCGGTCACTGCGCGACGACTTCGGGATTGAAAACATCTATCCGGTGAAAGTCGCACTGACCGCTGAAGATGTCAAAAACAACAATCTGCCCAGCGACTTGGACGCAAAGCCCGAAAGCTCCAACTACAAAAAGTTCGTGGCAAGACACGGTGCAAAAGTTGTGGAGCTTGATGCTTGCCCGGTGAAGCTGCTGCAATCGACGCTACGTGAAAAAATCCATTCCGTGATTGATGTTGACGAGTTCAACAATCAGTTGGACTTGGAAAAACGCGACGCCGCCAATGTGGAAGCGCACCGCCGCATTGTGTTTGACGCTATCGGCGGCAAGCATGGCTAACGGGCGCAACCGTGGCCAGAAGGGCGATTCTGGACGCGACGCAGGCGGGTTTGTAGCCCTGCCTTGGAGCGTGCTCGATTGCCCCGCCTACGCCCGTTTAAGCCATCCTGCGCGTGCTCTGCTTTTTGAGCTGGCACGGCAGTTTGTGCGAGACAACAACGGGCGGTTGCTGGCGTCCGCTGCCTACCTTGCCAAACGAGGCTGGAAGAGCGCAGACGTGATAACGCGGGCCAAGCGTGATCTGATCGAAGCCGGGTTCGTGCATGAGACTGTGAAGGGCCACCGCCCCAATAAGGCCAGTTGGTATGCGGTCACATGGCGGGCGCTCGACAAGATTCCCGGTTTCGACATTGGCGCGGCTGAGATGTTTGAGCGTGGTGCCTATCAAAAAAACGCAAGCCTTAGACCGTCTCCCGGTGTAGGGAAGCCTTCTATTGCACCGTCTCACGGTGTAGAGAGTGCCCCGCCTACACCGTCTCACGGTGCTATCAGGGGTGTTTTTACCGCCCCGTCTACCCCGTCTCACGGAAACCATCTAGAGATGCCATCTGTAGGCAATCGAATGCAGCACTGAGGACAAGGGGGGTGAAGTGGCTCGAAACCATGGTGACCCCCCTGCACAACCCATGCACCCTTCGAATGTCTGTCGCAACGGACGCTCGCCAGTACCGACAACGACCGTTCAACTAACCAAAAGCAACCCCATGACCATCACCCAACGCACCTGCGCCACCTGCGCGGCATTCAACCCAAAGGCAAAGGGCAATGAACCATCCTGCGCCAATCTGGTGATCCTTGTGATCCACCACGTTGACGCGCAAGACCGGCCCATCGTGATTCGACAGCAACCCAATGCCGCCTTCTGGTGCGACGACCACCAGACGCATGAAGAAGATGAGGCAAAAGATGCAGCTATCGGCAAGTTCTGGCAGCGCCTGGGCATCGCACAGAAGGGGAAGCAATGACCAAGTCAAAGGCAACCACGCCCAACCCCAAGGCCCTGCCTGTGGCCAAAGACCCCAGCCAGACGACAGAGCAAGCGCTTGCCCGCGCTGCCGTGAATCCATCCATTAACAGCGCGGCAGTGATGGGGGCATATCAGGGCAACCTGATGGGCAACACCTTGGACA
>JAGODZ010000063.1 GCA_017997975.1 Rhodoferax sp. | reverse complement strand
CGAGGTCATCACCAAAGGTCGGCACGACCCCTGCGTGGGCATACGGGCCACCCCGATTGCCGAGGCCATGCTGGCGCTGGTGGTGATGGACCATGCGCTGCGCCACCGCGCGCAATGTGGCGATGTTCGGGTGGATTTGAAGCCTATCCACGCGTCGGTTTGACACCCGCACCGCTTTTGGAAATTCCTATGAAAACCATTTTTGTCCTTAACGGCCCCAATCTCAACCTGCTGGGCACCCGTGAACCCACGGTGTATGGCTCGCAAACGCTGGCGGACGTCGAATTGTTGTGCACTCAAGCCTGCGCCAGCCACGGCTTCAAGCTGGTGTTTCGCCAAAGCAACCATGAAGGCGTGTTGGTGGACTGGCTTCATGAAGCCGGGCAATTGCAGGCCAGCGGTGCGTTGGCAGGCGTGGTGTTGAACGCAGGGGCCTACACCCATACCTCAGTGGCCTTGCACGATGCCATCAAGGGCACGGGCATCACGCTGATTGAATTGCATATCTCCAACGTCTTTGCCCGCGAGGCGTTTCGCCATCACTCCTACATCTCGCCGGTGGCCAAGGCGGTGATGTGCGGCTTTGGTGTCAGCGGTTATGCCATGGCGATTGCCGGGCTGGCCGTGATGCAAGCGGGAGTTTGACCATGACCATGACTTTGAAAACCCCTGAGTTGTTAGCCCCCGCCGGGTCGTTGGCCATGCTGGATACCGCCATGGCCTTTGGTGCCACGGCCATTTACGCCGGGCAACCGCGCTATTCCTTGCGCGTGCGCAACAACGATTTTGGCAATATTGAGGTTCTCAAGCAGGGCGTGGACCGGGCACACGCGCTGGGCAACAAGTTCTTTTTGGTGTCCAACATCTTCCCGCATGACAACAAGATCAAGAGCTACGTGCAGAACATGGCGCCGGTGATTGCGCTCAAGCCCGATGCACTGATCATGTCCGACCCTGGCTTGATCATGATGGTGCGAGAGACTTGGCCGGAGATGGAAATTCACCTCTCAGTGCAAGCCAACACCGTCAACTCCGCTGCCGTGAAGTTTTGGAAAAGCGTGGGGGTGAGCCGCGTGATTTTGTCCCGCGAGTTGTCACTGGACCAAGTGGCGCAGATTCGCCAAGAGTGCCCGGATACGGAGTTGGAGGTGTTTGTGCACGGCGCGCTGTGCATTGCCTATTCGGGGCGTTGCTTGCTGTCGGGCTACTTTAACCACCGCGATGCGAATCAGGGCAGTTGCACCAATTCCTGCCGCTGGGACTACACAACCCAGCCGGGCGTGGTCGATGCGTCTGGCGACATCTTGACGCAGCAAGCCGCAACGGAACGGGAAGCAGGCCGCGAGCGCGCCGAGGTGTACGTCATGGAAGAAAGCCAGCGCCCGGGGAGCTTCATGCCGATTGAAGAAGACGAGCACGGCACCTACGTGATGAATTCCAAAGACCTGCGGGCGATTGAGCATGTGAAACGCTTGGTTGAAATTGGGGTTGACTCGCTCAAAATTGAAGGTCGCACCAAAAGCCCGTATTACGTCGCCCGCACCGCCCAAACCTACCGCCAAGCTATTGATGACGCGGTGGCCGGGCGGGAGCTGGACCCGGCTCTGCTGGGCCAGCTGGAAGGGCTGGCGAACCGGGGGTACACCTCCGGCTTTTTTCAGCGCCACACGCCAGAAGCCACTCAAAACTACTTGCGCGGTTACTCCGAGTCGGGTCGCAGCCTGTATGTGGGTGACGTGGTGGCCTATGACGAGGCGCGGGGGCTGGCTCAGGTCACGGTTAAAAATCGGTTTGCATTGGGCGACTGGTTGGAAATTATTCACCCCAGCGGCAACCACAATGTTCAACTGGAGCGCATGGAGAGTGAACTGACGGAGGCCATGACCGTGGCTCCGGGCAGTGGGCACACCGTGTGGTTGCCTTTGCCGGCCAGTGCGGTGGGGGCGTTTGTGGCCCGTTACGTGTCCGGTCCTGAGTTTGAAGGCACGCCCAACTCGATGACGGTCTGACGTGGGACACCCGCAACCAGGTTATGGCTGAGTCCACCCCACCCGAGCGGTTGACGGTGGCCGAGGAGGAGGTCGAGATCACCGCCATTCGGGCGCAGGGCTCTGGCGGCCAAAACGTCAACAAAGTCTCCAGCGCGATTCATTTGCGCTTTGACATTGGCGCGTCATCTCTGCCCGATGATGTGAAAGAGCGCCTGCTGGGCTTGAGTGACAGCCGCATCACCAAAACCGGTGTGTTGGTACTGAAAGCGCAGACGCACAGAACCCAAGAGGCCAACCGCATGGATGCCCTGCAGCGACTGACCGATTTAGTGAACTCGGTGGCCAGTCCCCCCAAAACCCGGCGCGCCACCCAACCCAGTTATGGCTCCAAACAAAGAACCCGGGCTGCCAAAAGCCAGCGCTCTGAGATCAAAACGTCGCGCGGCCCGGTCAACGATTGAGATAAGCCTCTTTGAACCAGCTCTCCCATGAGATCTCGACCCGCGGACGATCAGGGGGCAGCGCTGTTGATGGCTCGAATCCGGAACCGGGTGGGGGGCTCTTGAATCAGCGGTGTAATAGGGGGATATGTCAATCGTTCATTTTCAACATCAACATGGGGTTTTTTTGTGAGTGCTGAAGATTTAGCCAGCCTGTCCCTGGCCGCTTTTGACCAAGTGGTGGGTTCGACCTCCGGGTTTCGCTCGCGCCCCGGCCAGCGTGACATGGCCACGCGCATTGCCACTGCCTTGTCGGGGGTGACCCTCGGTGAGCATGCCAACCCCGAGAAGGCCATCACGGTGATTCAAGCCGGTACCGGCGTGGGCAAGTCCGCCGCCTACCTGTCCACCATGGTCTCCATGGCTTTGTCACGCAAAACCCGCGTGGTGATTTCAACGGCCACCGTGGCGCTGCAAGAGCAGTTGATGACCAAAGACTTGCCCGCATTGGCAGCAGTGCTGGAAACCCCTTTTGTTTTTGCGTTGGCCAAGGGGCGCGGCCGCTACCTGTGCCAGTTCAAACTGGAGCGCTTCGTCGGACTGGGCATTGCCGGTGCCGACGAAGCCACCGAAGACCTCTTTGGTACTGACGAGGACACCCCGCCGCCCAAAGCCGCCTACACCAAGCAGCTTGAAGGCGAAGACCCCGAAGAGCGTCGCATGAAGTTGTACGACTCGCTGGCCAATGCCATCGCCGGCCAGCACTGGGATGGGGACCGCGATAACCTGGCGGAGCAGCCGGACCCCCGCGACTGGTCTGCCGTGGCGGCTGAGCGCCACACCTGCACTGCACGGCATTGCCCCCGGTTTCGGGAGTGCAGCTACTACAACGCCCGCACCAAACTGTCCGAAGCCCATGTGATTGTGGCCAACCACGATTTGGTGCTGGCCTCACTGGGCATGAAAGCTTTGCCCGAACTCGACAACTGTTTGGTGGTGTTTGACGAGGGCCACCATTTGCCCGCCGTGGCGCTGGACCAGTTCGCTAGCGCCATGGATTTGTCGGGCCTGCGCTGGGTGGACAAGTTGCCCAAGGTGCTGCATGAGGTGAGTGAAAAGATGAATGTGGCGCTGGCGCAAGACGTGCATACCTTGGCCCAGCAACTCAAGTCCGCCCTGCACGATGTGGGCCGCATTGGCATGGACCTGCTCACGGTGTCCAGCACCGGTTATGACGGTGTGCACCGCTTCAAAGATGGTGTGCTACCCGCGGCCTTGCATGACCCGGTGGCCTTGATTCAGGGCCATGGCAACGGCTTGGCCAAAGCGCTGGAGGCGTTGGGTGCAGAACTGAAGCTGCGGGCCAAGGAAGACCCGTCAGAGGCGGCCAACTGCTCTGTCATGTACGCCAAATTAGGCCAAATGGCACCCAAACTCAACAGTGTGGTCACCACTGCCAATTTACTGCTGGAACATGGCCCCCAGCCGCTGGCCAAGTGGCTGAAGTCGGACACCAGCTCAGGCTTGGTTTTTTTAACTGCCCATGCCTGCCCCATCGTGCCAGGCGACCTGTTGCGCCAGTACCTGTGGAGCAAGGTGCGCGGGGCCGTGATCACCTCAGCCTCACTCACCAGTTGCGCCAGTTTTGACTATTTTCTGCATGAAGCGGGGCTGATCAACACGCCCCACGTGAGCACCCTGGAGGTGGAGAGCCCGTTTGACTACACCACCCAAGGGCAGTTGATCGTGGTGGACACCGAGGCTGACCCCAAGAACGCTGACGCCTACACCCGCGAAATGGCGGGTGAATTGATGGGTGATTTAAAGCAGGTTGAGCGAGGTGCTTTGGCTTTGTTCACCTCTCGGGTGCAGATGAGGGCTGCCGTGGATGCCTTGGGCGCCAGTTTGAAAGACGCGGTGTTGGTGCAAGGGAACATGGCGCGAGGCCGCTTGCTGGCAACCCACCAAGCCCGTGTGGAGGCGGGTTTTCCGTCGATCATCTTCGGACTGCAGTCATTTGGAGAGGGTCTGGACCTGCCTGGCAAGCTGTGCGAAACCGTTTTCATTGCCAAGTTGCCTTTCAGCCCGCCGTCTGATCCGGTGGAAGAGGCGCGCTCCGAGTGGTTGAAAAGTGTCGGCCGAGACCCGTTTTCTGAGCTGGTGGTTCCCGCAACGGGCATCAAGCTGTTGCAGTGGACGGGCCGAGCGATTCGCACCGAAGACGATCACGCCACCGTCATTTGTTATGACCGACGCCTGCTCAAACTTGGGTTTGGTAAGCGGATGTTGAAAGGCCTGCCGCCGTACCCCGTGTCATTGCGTGTGCGGGGGGTGCTGCAACCGGTTTAAGCTCTTGTTTTGATGGCAACTGCCCGTATGTAACAACAAACAAAGGAATTTAATTTTGAATGAGTTGGTCAGGTCTGTTTTTGGTTTGATTGTGCGAGTCGGCTTGTTGGTCGCCGGGCTGGTGTTTTTCCTGAGTCTGATGGCCGCTGCGTCTTTGCTGCTCATGGTGTGGCTGATCAGAGCGCTGTGGGCGCGTTTGACAGGTCAGCCGGTCACGCCGTGGACTTTCAAGGTCAACCGCGAAGCCATGCGGAACCGCTTTTACCGGGCGCCTGGTCAGGGGCCCACGTCGTGGCCTGGTGCGGGCCCTTCTCCCCGGCGCAATGACGATGATGTGATTGATGTCGAACCCAAGGAAATCAAGCCTCCGTCGCCTTGATTTGCTATTGATAGCGTAGCTGATTGCGCAGACTGGCTCTGGGTTAGAGCCCTATTTCATACTGAAGTGTCGTTCTCCACCACCACGCCACGCGAAAACAGTTCAATCGCCGTTTTGGCCACTTGGGTGGTGTCGTAATACGCATAAGCCCCCACGCCCACGGCACCCACCAAGGGCAGAAGACGGCTGACGCCTTTGGTGGCCATGGTTGTCGTCAGTCGACCGCCCAGCGCTTGTACGATGCCGCGAATCACGGGCGTGGAGGCGACCCGAACAACATAACGCTCCCCCACCCGCGCTACAACGTCTCGAAACAATTGCGCTGACATGTGCTTGAACAGGCAGTACAGCATCTGCTCGCGGTTCAGATGCCCTTGCTGGCCATAAACGGTTGCAATGTCCGACACCATTTGCGCTTGCAGACGCCACACCCCCAACAACTCGGGCAGCACCGTCATCCAGCCCAGCAGGCCGGGAGGCAAGGCAAACGACCCGGCAAGCAAGCTGGCTTTGCGTGCGGCAGCGCGGCCCACGGCCCGGGCTTTGATCTCGGGGCGGTGGGGCGCTGCCTGTTCGCTGCTGCTGGGGACGGTGAGGACCAAATCGAGAATGGCGTCGCCCATCTTCTGGCGCACCGAGAGACGAGCGGGGAGGTGGGCGGAATCAGTCACGGGCAGGAAACCGGATCAATTCGACACCGGCTTTGCCGGGGCTGCTTAAGTGTTTGTAGAGCAGGCGGTAGGTATCCAAGTCAAACGCCAGCGCGGGGGAGGATTGGGTGAGGGCGTCTTCGAGTTCACCGTCGTCGTGCACCGTGGCCAAATGACACCACTGATCAAAAATATGAATGTCGGTGCGGCCCGTGCTGGCATTGAACTCTCGCAGGCCCACCTTGCCGGTGTGGGGCCACACATGCAGTTGCTGCTGGGCGAGTGCCAGTTTCAAGCGCAAATAGTGCAGCTCAGGGCTTTCCAAACCACAACACACGCCTTTGCAGCGACCGATTTGTTGCGCAAAGCAGCGGCCCTTGCCCGACTCCAAGCCCAACGCTTGCAAGCACAGCGTGTGGGTGTCCGCCAACTCGCGCAAGCTGGACAGGGCCTGATTTTTGGAGCGGTACACGCCGTACAGACGGTCAAACTCGCGCGGGTCGAGCTCTTCACCTCGCACCAGCTTGACCAAGGGCCGAGCGCTTGGGTTGGCCTCCAGTCGCCAGGCGCACAGTGTGGTCTCCCGGCGCAATTGGCGGTTATAGACCGGCTGCTGGTCTTTGACCCGACGGGCCTCCAGCAGCAGCGCGCCCAGTTCACCCGCGGTCTCCACCCACTCAATGCGCCGAATCTCTTGCGAGATGCGCATCTCACGCGCCTCGCGTGTCGCGGCTTGAAAATGGGACATCACCCGGCTGCGCATTTTGATGCTTTTGCCAATGTAGAGCGGCAGCGTGCCCTCGCCATAAAAGCTGTACACCCCGGCTGTCTCAGGAATGTCGCCCACATGGGTTTCCAATTGCGGGGGCAGCGCGGCACTGCCTTGCAGCAAAACCAAGGCGTGCTGGGCGACGTGCTCGGCACCGAGCTCCGTTTCGGCTTGGCGCAGCCATTGGCTCACCATATCGACATCACCCATGGCCCGATGCCGGTCCAAGGTGCTCAGTCCGTGGCGCTGCATGATGGCGTCCAGCCCGTGGCTGCGGTGCTGCGGGTACAGGGCGCGTGAAAGTCGCACGGTGCACAGTGTTTTCGCGCGCAGGGCGATCTCGGCACGGGCAAACTCATTGAGCAGGAAACCGTGGTCAAAACGCACGTTGTGGGCCACCAGCACCGCATCTTTCAGCAGCGCCAGCAATTGCGCTGCCACCTCAGAAAACGAGGGCGCTGTGGCTACCATGGCCGTGCTGATGCCGGTCAAATTCTCGATGAAGGGAGACACGCTGCAGCCGGGGTTCACCAAGGTGCTCCAGCGCGCCACCTCTTGCCCCGCCTCCACACGCACCGCTGCGATTTCAGTGATGCGGTCACGCACGGGACTGCCGCCGGTGGTTTCCAGGTCCAGCAAAACGTAACAAGGCAGCATGGTTCAGTCGTTTTCGAGAATTAACAAAACATCAACGCCAGCCAAGCTGGGTCGTCTGCGATGTTCAACAGCACAAAGCCGCCCACGCGGTAAAACCAAAACTCCAGCACCTGCGTTGGAACCAAACAGGGCTCAAACCAGGTCGATGGCATGGATAGAAAACTGTCCGGCACGCCGGTCAGCAAAGTAACGCTTCAGGGTTTCAGCCACTGTTTTGAAGGCGAGCTCGTCCCAAGGAATTTCGTCTTCCGTGAACAAGCCGGTTTCACTGGTTTCATGCCCCGGATCGAACTGGTCGCTCAGTAACTTAGCGAGGTAGAACAGGTGCACTTGGCCCACTCGGGGCACATTGACCAGTGAGAAGAAACCTTCCATGTCAAATTCGGCACCCGCTTCTTCCACGGTTTCACGGGCCGCCCCTTCAGCCACGGTTTCATTCAACTCCATGAAGCCTGCAGGCAGCGTCCATTTGCCCCAGCGCGGCTCAATATTGCGTTTGCACAGCAACACCCGGTCACCCCAATAAGGCACGGTGCCCACCACCATCAGGGGGTTTTCGTAGTGCACCGTGTGGCAGGCGGTACAGATGGCACGCGACTTGGTATCGCCGTCATCTGGCAGCCGATACACCACGGTGCCGCCGCAGTTTTTGCAATGTTTGATAGGCGTTTTAAGCATGAACCCAGTGTAATTTGAATTGAAAAAAAGCCTGGATGGAGGCCTTTTCTCAAACTACGCTCAACCGATTTGTCAGGTGACGCGCAAGGTGATGCTTTCCAGCCCGGTGATGTGCGCCGTCATCACGTCTCCCACCACCACGGCGCCCACACCTGCGGGTGTGCCGGTGTAAATCAGGTCACCCGGCTGCAATGCCCAGGCGGCCGATAACTGCTCAATGGTTTCACCAATGTTCCAGATCAGGCGGGCGACCGTGCTGTGTTGCCGCTCTTGACCATTCACGCTCAATGAAATATCGGCCTGGGTCATCTCACCGGCCTGCTGGCTTGGGGTGATGGGGCCAAGGGGTGCGGAGGCGTCAAACGCTTTGCCAATGCACCAGGGGCGGCCCTGCTTCTTCATCTCGCCCTGCAAATCGCGTCGGGTCATGTCCAAACCGACGGCATAACCAAAAATGTGCTGGTGGGCGTCTGCTGCACGAATGTTCTGACCGCCTTTGCCTATCGCCACCACGAGCTCGACTTCATGGTGCAGGTTATGCGTCAAGCTGGGGTAGGGCAGCGCTGTCGTTTCTCCTGACCCAACCAAGACAAGCGCGTCGGCAGGTTTCATGAAGAAGAAGGGCGGCTCCCGGCCACTGTGGCCCATCTCAATCGCGTGGTCTTCGTAATTGCGGCCCACGCAGTAAATCCGATGAATCGGAAAGCGGGCGGTATGGCCTGTCACGGGGACAGAAACAGGAGGGGGAGGGGTGAAAATATAGTCCATGGGGGGCTTTATTTGTGTGGGGTTCAAGCAGACTTGGCGACCAGATCAAAGTGTTCCACCACGGGGGGCACCGCAAAAAAGGGCCCAACAATGGCACGCCATTCGGCAAACGCAGGCGATTGGCGAAACCCGATGGTGTGATCCTCCAGGGTGTTCCAGAAAATATGAAGCAGATAACGCTCGGTGCTTTCAATGCCCCGGTTCACTTGAAAGCCTTGGAAGCCTTCTGCGTTGTGAATCACGGTGGTCAGGCCCCGTTGAATGGCTTCTTCAAACGCAGCCTGTTGGCCGGGGTGGATGCGAATATCGGCCAGCTCAAGAATCATAAAAATCTCCAGTGAATTCGTGGTTTTTGACGTCAAACCTCGGGTATTGGTGGCCATGGTAGGCAATAGGGGTGGGTTATGCTGGCGACCATGAAAACCGAAAATTTTATTCCGGGCAAAGATGCGTCGCTCGAATCCACCATCAACGCCATGCAGGGCAAGCTGCAAGAGCTTGGTTTTCATATGGAAGAACGGGGTTGGCTGAATCCGGTGGATGGCATTTGGTCCATGCACATTCGCGACCGCGATTGCCCGCTCTTGTTCACCAATGGCAAGGGTGCAACCCGCTTGGCTTGCCTGGCGAGTGCGCTGGGCGCATTTTTTGAGCGGCTGTCCACCCATTATTTTTGGACGCACTTTTATTTGGGACCAATCGTCGCCCATCGCCAATACGTTCACTACCCCCAAGAGAAGTGGTTTCCTGTGGGCGAGGACGACGCCTGGCCGACCGGCTTGTTAACGCAAGGGCTGCGCAAGTTTTACAACCCCAACCACATTGAGGCCAGCAGCCTGGTGGAGTTCAACTCTGGCAATGTAGAGCGTGGCATTTGCGCTATTCCCTATGTGCGAGAGCGCGATGGGGTCACGGTTTATTTTCCGGTCAACATCATCGGCAACCTCTATGTCTGCAATGGCATGTCGGCCGGCAACACGCAGGCGGAAGCACGCACGCAGGCTTTGTCCGAGATTTTTGAGCGCCACGTGAAAGGCCGCATCATCAGCGAAGGCATTTGCCTGCCAGATGTGCCCGAAACCGTGATTGCGCGGTTTCCGCGCATTGCGACGGGCATCAAAGCGCTGCGCGAAGCGGGATTTGGCATTTTGGTCAAAGACGCCTCCTTGGGCGGCCAGTACCCGGTGATGAATGTGACGCTGTTGCACCCCGAAGACCAAGGTTGTTTGGCCAGCTTTGGCGCGCATCCCCGGTTTGAGATTGCGCTGGAGCGGGCCTTAACCGAGTTGCTGCAAGGCCGCGCGCTCGATTCTCTGTCCGGCTTTCCCCCACCTGGGTTGGATCTCGAAGAAGTCGCCAGCTCCCCCAATATAGAAATCCATTTTGTCGATTCCTGCGGTGTGATCCATTGGAAATTTTTGGGTGACGAGCCGGATCACGCGTTCTGCGACTGGAATTTCAGCACCTCAACGCAAGAAGACTATGCCTGGGCCGTGGACCGCATTCACCGCGACGGCCGCGATATCTACATTGCTGATTTCACACACCTTGGTGTCTATGCCTGCCGTATTTTGGTTCCGGGCATGTCAGAGATTTACCCGGTGGATGACCTGGAGTTTGAAAACAACAGTGTGGGCAACACCATCCGCGAGGCCATTCTGAATTTGCCTGATCTGGATGACCAAGAATGTTCGGATCTGCTGGACACCCTGAACGAATCCTCATTGGCCGACCAGCGGCACGTGGCGGCGGTGATTGGCATGGCAGCGGATGCCGGCTCGTTCTGGAGCGACCTGCGCGTGGGTGAGTTGAAAACGCTGTTGGCCCTGGCCATTGGCGACGAGGCGGCCACGCTGGAAGGGTGCGACTGGATTCGCCACTTTGATCAACTTAACCCCCAGCGGCGCGGGGTCTATGCGTGTATTGAGAGCCTGATCAACTTGGCTGAGATGGGCGACAGCGGTCCCTATTTGAGTGCGCTGCGCCAACTCTACGGCGCCGGTGCGGTGGCTCAAGCCCGCGCCCTGATCATGCAAACCGACCGTTTCATGGGACTTAGCGCGCCGGGTTTGATGATGGAAGGGTGTGAAATGCACCGAAAACTCTTGGCAGCCTACGACAAAGTCCACGCGCGCGGCATTTGATTCAGCGGCCTCCCTGCGCCTGCGCGACATGCTCAAAACACAAGCCTCGTTGACCGAGTTGAAGTGCAATCCTGATTGGCTGGTTCCCGACTGGCCAGCTCCTTCGCAGGTGCACGCCGTGTGCACCACGCGCGCGGGCGGCATTTCAGTCTCGCCTTACGACTCGCTCAACCTCGGCGATCATGTGGGCGATAACCCTCTTCATGTCGCCGCCAATCGCGCGCTGCTGGAACACGCCACCGGCACCCGCGCGGTGTTTCTGACCCAGGTGCATGGCACCCAGGTGGAATACCTGACTGCTGAAACACAAAACGGCACCGTGGCTGATGCGGCCCAGACCACTGAGATCGGTGTGGCCTGCACGGTGATGGTGGCGGATTGCCTGCCGGTGCTGTTCACCAACACCCAAGGGACTTGGGTGGCCGCTGCCCATGCCGGCTGGCGCGGCTTGGCGGGTGAGCCGGGTGAGGCCGGTCAGGGTGTTCTGGAAGTGATTTTGGAGCGTTTTAGGGCTATAGCCCCCGTCCAGACTGCGCAAGGTGCTATTGATGTGATAGCGTGGTTGGGGCCATGTATTGGTCCAACTGCCTTCGAGGTGGGGGATGAGGTTCGAGATCGGTTTGTCGCCAACGACCCGGAGGCGCTTGCCTTTTTTACACCCACTCTGCAGGGCAAATGGTTGGCCCACTTGGCTGGTCTCGCCCGGCAGCGTCTGCGTAAGCTGGGCGTGATGGGAATTTACGGCAATGACGGTAGCGAAACCTGGTGCACGGTTAAGCAGCCGTCACGGTTTTTTTCCTACCGTCGCGACGGCGTCAGCGGCCGGTTGGCTGCCAGCATCTGGCGGCGCTGAATGGCGCTGCTCTGCCAGCTCTGCCGCTTCTTTGGCCTTGATGGCGCGCCGGCGCGAGGGTGAGCCCATTAAGTACATCACCAACGCGACCGGCCCCAAGCCATACAGCAAAAAGGTGATGATGGCCCCGAGAACGGTGCCATTGGAATTGGTGGCCTCGGCCACAGCCATCATGAGGGCAACGTAGATCCAAGCAATGGGAACAATGTACATAGGTGAATTATTTGTCGCAGTAATGAAGGGCACGTCAGAAAATTAGTGGGATACGTCTAAGATACTAGGGGTTGAGTCACAAGCTAAAAACAGGAGCAAACAGAATGAGCCAGAACATGCCAGAGATTTGGTCCCAGTCCGCAGCGCAATTCCAGCAGACTTTAAATGAGAACTGGTCTAAGGCCTTTCAGGCGTTTCAGAACATGGATCTTGGTGCTACGGCGGCTGGACCTGTTTCTGTTCCGGTCGCCCCCAAAATCAGTTTTTCTCCCGAAAAATTGCAAGCCTTGCAGCAACAGTACCTCCGTGATGCCTCAGAGCTATTGATGCCAGGTGCCAGTGCCGCATCGTCGAGCGGGGACCGGCGATTTGCGGGCCAGGCCTGGGCCGCCAACCCGGTTGCTTCGTTTTCCGCCGCAGCCTACCTTTTAAACGCCCGCACCATGATGGCCCTCGCGGAAGCGGTAGATACCGACGACAAAACACGGGCTCGCATTCGGTTTGCGCTGGAGCAAGTGACAGCGGCGTCCTCACCCAGTAACTTTTTGGCATTGAACGCCGATGCGCAAAAGAAAGCCATTGATTCCAAAGGCGAGAGCATCGCCAAAGGCATTCAAAACCTGCTGCATGATCTGAAGCAAGGCCATGTGTCCATGACCGATGAAAGCGTGTTTGAGGTGGGCCAAAACGTGGCGACCACGGAAGGTGCCGTGGTGTTCCAGAACGATCTGTTTCAGCTGATCGAATACAAGCCCCTGACCGCTAAAGTCTATGAAAAACCCTTCTTGCTGGTGCCGCCTTGCATCAACAAGTTCTACATTCTGGATTTGCAACCCGAAAACTCCTTGATTCGCTACGCGGTCGCGCAGGGACACCGCACCTTTGTGGTCAGCTGGCGCAACCCCGATGCGAGCTTGGCGCACAAGACTTGGGACGATTACGTGGACGATGCCGCCATCAAAGCCATCTCGGTCACGCAGGAAATCACAGGGGCTAAAACCATCAATGCGCTGGGCTTTTGCGTGGGAGGAACCATTTTGGGCAGCGCTGCAGCCGTCTTGGCCGCTCGGGGCGAAAAACCGCTGGCCAGCATGACGCTGCTGACCTCCATGCTCGATTTTTCTGATACCGGTGTGCTCGATGTTTTCATTGACGAAGGCTTCGTACGCTACCGCGAGAAGGAAATGGGTCAAGGTGGCCTGATGAAGGGAAAAGACCTGTCCAGCACCTTCAGTTTCCTGCGCCCCAACGACCTCGTCTGGAACTACGTGGTCGGCAACTACCTCAAGGGTGAAACACCACCGCCCTTTGATTTGCTCTACTGGAACAGCGACTCCACCAACCTGCCCGGGCCTTTTTACGCTTGGTACTTGCGCAACACCTACCTTGAAAACAACCTGGTGAAACCCGGTAAAGCGGTGGTGTGTGGCGAAAAAGTCGATTTGGGCACCCTCGATATGCCGGTCTATATCTACGGCTCACGCGAAGACCACATTGTTCCTATTGGGG
>JAGODZ010000062.1 GCA_017997975.1 Rhodoferax sp. | reverse complement strand
CTGCAGGTCCACAAACTTCTTCGGTGCCCGGCTGCTCGGCTTAGGGTGGGGCACTTCCCAGAGCGGGCGCAGGGAGCCATTCTTGACAGAGGAGATGGACGGTATGGCTATCGCCACCTTCGACAAACCTGCCGCCATGGCTGCGTCCAGCCCCGCCTTCACACCATCGCTGGCGCAAGCCGCGAGGTCTTCAATGCCATGACAGGCACCCGCCGAGCGCTCCGCCTGCACCGGCTTGCCGGGAAGAAAGCTGGATTGCTCCTCGTTCCAAACCGGCTTGGATGACGACTGGCAGTGCAAGTGGATGACTGGACTGAACCCGCCCGACATGGCCAGCAGGTCACAGGGTCGCGATCCCGCTGCACCCGCCAATTCGCCCTGGCTGTTGAGCTTGTAAAGATTCACGCCCGTGATAGCTTTGCCACCGCTCGCCTCCACCACCACATGGCCCGCCAGTATTTCTATCCCTTGTTGGCGAGCGCGTGCGCTGCGGTCGCCATCTGGCGTTGCCCGTGCATCCACGACAGTGACTGTCGCACCGGCGTCCTTGAGTGCAAACGCGGCATCGTAGCCTTGGTCATTGTTGGTAAAGATAACCGCGCGCTGGCCAGGCAGCACGGCGTAGCGGCGAATATAGGTGGACACGGCTGATGCCAGCATGATGCCGGGCAGGTCGTTGTTGGAGAACACCAGCGGCCGCTCATGCGCGCCCGTGGCCAGCACCACTTGCTTGGCCCGCACTTTCCACAGGCGCTCCCGGGCGGTGGCTTGTGGCGCGACAAGGTGATCGGTGCGGCGCTCCGCCAGAATCAACAGGTTGTGATCCATGTAGCCGAACACGGTGGTACGCGACATCACTTTCACTTCAGGCATGGCCTTCAAGCGGAGCAAAGCGTCCTCCACCCACTGGGTGGCGGGCATGCCATCGATCATGGCGTCGCTGGACAGCAACCAGCCCCCCATTTCGGCCTGCTCATCGGCAAAAATAACGCGGGCACCGGTGGCCCCTGCTGCCAAAGCCGCATTCAAGCCAGCCAAGCCACTGCCGACCACCAGAACATCACAAAATGCAAAACGCTTGTCGTAGCGATCTGGGTCTTCCTGCGTTGGTGACTCACCTAGGCCGCTGGCCTTGCGAATATGGTGCTCAAAGAAGTGCCAGGCTTTTTGCGACGACATGAACGTCTTGTAATAAAAGCCGGCAGGGATCAAACGTGCAAACCAAGAGTTCACGCTGCCCAAGTCAAATTCGATGCTGGGTTTGGCATGAATGGAGCTGGCCGTCATTCCGTTCACCAGGCTCACTTCGGTCATGCGGGCATTGGGCACGGTGCGTGCACCGTCGAAAAGTTGAACCAGCGCGTTGGGCTCTTCCACCCCGGCGGACAAGATGCCGCGCGGACGATGGTATTTCCAGCTGCGCGCCACCATCTTGACGCCGTTGGCAAGCAAAGCAGAGGCCAGTGTGTCGCCCGCCAGGCCTTGGTAGCTGCGTCCGTTGAAGGTGAATTGCAGCGTTTGCTGCCGATTGATGCGCCCGCCCTTGGGCAAGCGCTGACCGGTGTTGGCACTCATGTGTTCTCCTTGTGGGTGAGGGCTGCAGGCGCTTGTTCGCCAATCTTCCAGACCGCTTCAAAGCGGTAGGTCACGGTATCGCGAAGCGCGTTAAACCAGCGTCCGCAGCCGCTGGAGTGGCGCCATTGTTCGTGGTGTAAACCTTTGGGGTTTTTGCGCATGAAGACATAGTCACCCCACTGATCGTCGTTCATGGCGTCCGTTGAAACGGGGCGCACGATGCCGCCTTCGCCACCGCACGTGAATTCGATTTCGGCACGCGTACCGCACCAGGGGCAGTTGATTTGCAACATGGTTAATTCCTTAGTGTGCGACGCCGGCTGCGCCGTGTTCGTCGATCAGGTGGCCGTTGTGGAAGCGATCCAATGACAAGGCTTCGTTGAGTGCATGCGGCCGGTCCTGCGCAACGGTGTGCGCCATGACCCAGCCGGAGCCGGGCGTGGCCTTGAAGCCGCCGGTGCCCCAGCCGCAATTGATGTACAAGCCCTTCACCGGCGTTAAGCCAATGATGGGGCAGGCGTCGGGCGTGACGTCCACGATGCCACCCCATTGCCGGTTCATTCGCACACGCGAAAAAATGGGGAACATTTCCACAATGGCTTGCAGTGTGTGCTCGATGGTGTGGTAACTGCCGCGCTGGCCATAACCGTTGTACTGATCGACCCCGGCACCGATGACCAAGTCGCCCTTATCGGACTGACTGATGTAGGCGTGGATGGCATTGCTCATCACCACGTTCGGAAAAATGGGTTTCAGCGGCTCTGAAACCAGCGCCTGCAGCGGTCGGCTCTCAATCGGGAGCCGGATGCCGGCCATGCTGGCAATGACGCTGGAGTGACCCGCCGCCACGACGGCCACTTTTTTGGCCTTGATGAAGCCCTTGGCGGTTTCTACGCCGACGACCGCACCACCGTCACGGCGAATGCCCGTGACTTCACAGTTCTGGATGATGTCCACGCCGAGCGCGTCGGCAGCGCGTGCGTAGCCCCAGGCCACGGCGTCGTGGCGTGCCACACCGGCACGGCGCTGCAACGAAGCGCCCAGCACGGGGTAGCGCGTATTCAGGTTGATGAAGGGGATCATCTCTTTGATCTGCGCTGGGGAGACCACTTCGCCGTCAACGCCATTGAGCCGGTTGGCATTGACCCGACGCTCGATGTCGCGCATGTCCTGCAGGCTGTGACCCAAATTCATCACGCCGCGCTGGCTGAACATCACGTTGTAATTGATGTCTTGCGACAAGCCTTCCCAGAGTTGCATGGACTTTTCGTACAACGCGGTGGACTCGTCCCACAGGTAGTTGGAGCGAACGATGGTGGTGTTGCGAGCGGTGTTGCCGCCGCCGAGGTAGCCACGTTCCACGACCGCAATGTTGCGTATGCCGTGTTCTTTGGCGAGGTAGTAAGCCGTGGCCAGCCCGTGACCTCCCGCGCCGATGACCACCACGTCATATTCGCGTTGAGGTTCGGGAGAGCGCCATTGCTTTTCCCAGCCCTCGTGATAAGACACGCTGTTGCGCAGCAGTGACCAGATTGAAAAATGTTGCATGGAATTCCTTTCAGCACTCAACCACGTTGACCGCTAGGCCGCCGCGCGAGGTTTCTTTGTATTTGGTTTTCATGTCCGCACCGGTTTCACGCATGGTCTTGATGACCTTGTCCAGACTCACGTGATGTGCCCCATCGCCTCTGAGCGCAATACGCGCCGCGTTGATGGCTTTGACCGAGCCCATCGCGTTTCGCTCAATGCAGGGAATCTGAACCAGTCCGCCCACTGGGTCACAGGTCAGGCCCAGGTTGTGCTCCATCCCGACCTCGGCCGCGTTCTCGACTTGGCGCACCGTACCGCCAAGCACAGCAGCCAAGGCACCCGCAGCCATCGAGCAGGCCACCCCCACTTCACCCTGGCAGCCCACTTCGGCACCTGAGATGCTGGCGTTTTCCTTGTACAGGATGCCAATCGCTGCGGCTGTCAGCAGGAAATCGATGACACCCTGTTCGTTGGCTCCCGGCGTGAAATGCAGGTAATAGTGAAGCACTGCTGGAATAATGCCGGCCGCGCCGTTGGTGGGTGCCGTCACGACGCGCCCGCCCGCAGCGTTTTCTTCATTGACCGCCATGGCGTAAAGATTGACCCAGTCGATGATGGTGAGCGGGTCACGCAACGCCGCTTCGGGCGAGCTGGTCAATTTGCGGTGCAGGTCGGGCGCACGTCGTTTGACTTTCGTGAAGCCCGGCAAGAAACCATCGGTCACCAAGCCGCGCTGGACACAGCCTTTCATGGCCTGCCAGATCGTCAGCAGTTGACTGCGCACCTCATCGGCGCTGTTCCACGCCAACTCGTTGTGCCACATCAGCTGCGCGATGGACAAGTTGTGTTCGGCGCACAAGGCAAGCAGTTCATCGCCACTGCGAAACGGGTAGGGGAGTTGGCGTGGGTCGGGCAGCAGCGCGGGGTTTCCGGTCGCATCCTGACTCACCACAAAACCACCGCCGACGGAGTAGTAGTTTTTTTCAAGAAGAATGCCGTCGGCACCAAAGGCCGTGCAGCGCATGCCGTTGGGGTGAAAGGGCAGAGTTTCTCGGCGCATAAACAGCAAGTCTGCCCGTTCATCAAAATGCACGGGGTGAAGGCCCAACAAGCGAACAGTTTTTTGCTCTCGCATGCGCGACAGCAGATGCTCAATGGCGGCCGGGTCTACTTTGTCGGGTTCTTCGCCCTCCCAACCCAAAAGCACGGCCTTGTCAGATCCATGCCCTTTGCCCGTGGCACCCAGAGAACCAAATAACTCGCAGCGAATGCGTTCGACAGACTGAAGCAGGCCCGCGTCACGCAACGCCAGCGCGAACATCCGCGCAGCGCGCATCGGACCCACTGTGTGGGAGCTCGACGGTCCAATGCCGATTTTGAACAGGTCAAAGACGCTGATGGCCATGATGACGTTCTCTCTCAGCCGTAAACCGGGAACCGCTGGGTCAGCGCGGCGACACGTTCGCGCACAGCCGCCACATTGGCCTCGTCATCAGGCTTGTCCAACAAGTCAGCAATGAAGTTGGCGGTCAGCGCTGCCTCAGCCTCCTTGAAGCCACGGGTTGTCATGGCGGGCGAGCCGAGTCGAATGCCGCTCGTCACCATGGCTTTCTCGGGGTCGTTGGGAATGGCATTTTTGTTAACCGTGATATGCGCACGGCCCAGCAACGCCTCGGTGGCCTTGCCCGTCACGCCCTTGGCGCGTAAATCCACCAACATGACATGGCTCTCCGTGCGTCCACTGACGATACGCAAGCCGCGTTGCGTCAGGGTATCGGCGAGAGCGGCGGCGTTTTTGACCACTTGCTGCTGATAGACCTTGAAGTCGGGCGACAGGGCTTCTTTGAAGGCTACGGCTTTGGCGGCAATCACGTGCATCAAGGGGCCGCCTTGCAGGCCTGGGAAGATGGCGCTGTTGATGGCCTTGGCGAGCTCTGGCTTCATCAGGATGATGCCCCCACGTGGACCCCGCAAGCTTTTGTGCGTGGTCGAGGTCACGATGTCGGCGTAGGGAATGGGGTTGGGGTATTCGCCAGCGGCAATCAAGCCCGCGTAATGCGCCATGTCCACCATCAGCAGCGCCCCCACGTCTTTGGCAACCCGAGCGAAGCGCTCAAAGTCAATGCGCAAGGAATAGGCCGACGCGCCAGCAATGATGATCTTGGGCTTGCTCTCGTGGGCCTTGCGCTCCATGGCGTCGTAGTCAATCTCTTCCTGATCATTCAGGCCATAGCTCACAACGTTGAACCACTTGCCACTCATGTTCAGAGCCATGCCGTGTGACAGATGCCCGCCCTCGGCCAGACTCATTCCCATGAAGGTGTCACCCGGCTTCATGGTGGCCATGAAGACCGCCTCGTTGGCCTGCGCGCCAGAGTGAGGCTGCACGTTAGCGGCCCAACCATGCTTGTCGGCACCAAAAAGCTGAAGAACACGGTCCAGCGCGAGTTGTTCAGCCTGGTCCACATACTCACAACCGCCGTAGTAGCGACGTCCCGGGTAGCCTTCAGCGTACTTGTTGGTCAGCTGTGAGCCCTGCGCCGTCATGACTGCGGGCGAGGTGTAGTTCTCGCTGGCAATGAGTTCAATGTGATCTTCTTGGCGGCGATTTTCCTGCTGAATGATGGACCACAGGTCCGGATCGACAGTCTCTAATGATTGGGTGACGCGGTTAAACATGGCGATCAAACCTTGATGATGTTGTGCTCAGGGCCGTAAGGGAAGGCGGTGAGATTGCGGTTGCCTTCGGGGGTGATGACCAAGATGTCGTGCTCGCGGTAGCCGCCAGCGCCGGGCATGCCCTCGGGCAGCATGAGCATGGGCTCCATGGAGATCACCATGTCGGGCTCAAGAATTGTGTCGATGTCTTCGCGCAGCTCTAAGCCTGCCTCGCGCCCGTAGTAGTGGCTCAGCACGCCAAAGCTGTGGCCGTAGCCGAAGGTGCGGTACTGGAGCACGTCGTACTCGGCAAAAATCTTGTTCAACTCTTTGGCAATGTCGCTGCACTTGGCACCGGGTTTGAGCAGCTTCTTGCCCTCGTCATGCACCTTGCAGTTGATCTCCCACAGGCGCAAATGCGCGTCCGAGGCGTGGTCCAGGAACAGCGTGCGCTCCAGCGCCGTGTAGTAGCCCGAGATCATCGAGAAGCAGTTCAGGCTCAGGATGTCGCCCTTTTGCACCTTGCGTGTGGTAACTGGGTTGTGCGCGCCATCGGTGTTGATGCCGCTCTGAAACCAAGTCCAGGAGTCCATCAGCTCGGTATGCGGATAGCGCTTGGCGATTTCGCGCACCATGGCCTGAGTGGAGGCCAGCGCGACCTCATGCTCGGGCACGCCTTCTTTGACGGCCGCCACCAACGCGGCACCACCAATGTCACAGACTTGCGCGCCGTTGGCGATAAAGTCGATTTCTTCGGCGCTCTTGATCATGCGCATCTTCATGCATGAGGCAGCGATGTCAACGAACTCCACGTTGGGCAGCGCCTCTTTGAGTGCGCTCAGGCGCTCAATTGGCACGTTGTCAAACTCGATGCCCACGCGGCCCCGGTTGGGAATGCAGTCGGCGACTGCTTTGAAATAGTTGCCACGCTGCCAATCGGTGTAGGTCAGTGCGTCATCGGCGACGGCCTTGCGCCAAGGCTGGGCACCGTCAATGTTGGCGGCAATCACCGTCGTCTTGTCGTGTGTGACCGTCAAGCCATAAAAGCGACCGAACGAACAAAACAGGAAATCGCTGTAGTAGTTGATGTTGTGGTACGAGGTGAACAACACCGCGTCAATCTTCTGGTCGCTCATGTGGCGACGCAGTTTGGCGATGCGGTTGGCGTACTCGCCAAGCGAAAAACTGTTAGTGACTTTTTCGCCGTTGCGCAGGCGGATCAGGTCGGGAAGATTCATCATGGGGTTTACTCCGTTCAGTTGTCGATGGATACAACTTTAGAGGGAAAACCCATTTAATATTCTATTTTTGCGCCATTCGATATCATATTTGCGTCACTCGTGTTAGGTGTAAACCCGCCCTAATGGCCAAGCTCCCCCCCCGCTCTTGTCTCACTTTTTCTCGCTCTAGACTCGTGTAATTCGCTCAGCTTGTGGCGTTGTACCGTAGGCTTCTCGGTAACGTGTAATGAAATGGGTGGCGGAAGAGAAACCACACGTAAGTCCGATTTCATCGATGGAGCGTTGGGTGCGTAAAACGGACAGGCGGGCGCGCTCCAAGCGGATCTCTAAGTATTTTCGAGAAGGCGAAGTATTTGTATGGATTTGAAATTGCCGCTCTAGCTGACGCCGAGACACCTTCAGATAGTCGGCAATTTCTGAAGGTGTCAAGGGCTCCTCAATGTTGTTCTCCATCATCTCCAGCGCCTCAAGCAGCATATCGGGCATACCCGCGTAGCGATAGCGCATGGGAAGGGCTTGGTTCTCATCTGGGCTGCGCTGTTGCGACACTAGCAAACCAGACACCTGCTCCGCCAAGGCGCGACTGCCCGGTGGGCGGCGCAGCACAAAAGTCATCAGGTCCAGCGGGCTGACGCCGCCGCTGCAACTGTAGCGGTCGCGGTCGATCTCAAAAAGTCGGTTGGTGACAATTAAGTCAGGAAATTCCTCGATGAATGTTTCTCTGTCTTCCCAGTGGATCGTGCAGCGATAACCACTCAGCAAGCCTGCCTTGGCCAAGTAGTAGCTTCCCGTGTCAATGCCCCCCAAAGTGACGCCCTGAGCAGCTTGTTTGCGAAGCCAGCGAGAGACTTCTGCATAACCACGTTGTGGAATGGGGTTCGGTCCGACGACGAAAACGGTGTCGAAAGTCACCGTGTCCAGAATGGTCCGATCAGGCAGCACCCTAATGCCATCGCTGGACATGATCGGTTCGTCCTGTACCCCTAACGTGACGTACTCAAAGACAGTCCGGCCCAATGCCGTATTGGCCAGTCGCAAAGGGTCCACTGCGGCGCCCAGCGCGATCAAGGAAAAGTTGGACACCAGGAGAAAACCGAAGCGCTGAACCGGCGCAACGCCGCCCCCCGCTTCGGGCTCTGTTATCAGTTTCATGTTCATGGTTGTGTCGCAATAAGGGTCTGGAGTGGCTTGAAGTCACACCATCTTGGTCTTGGGCGTGTCAAGGCGAAAGCCTGTCAAACGGGGTGGCTGCAAATGCCATTTGCCCGCTAAAGCAGTTGCTTTGAATCGGCTTGATCATAGACACAGCTCTTGGATTTCAGGAATCAATTTCCGGCGACAGACGCTGTCGGGAAAGTGCGCAGCGGGTGTTGGGGGGCCGTGCGTGCTTGTTCTGTACTTTTGAGTGGTAGGTGCAGGTGGCCCTACAGTGCCTGATTCAACTCAACTCAACTCAACTCAACTCAACTCAACTCAACTCAACTCAACTCAATCGGTCCGTGATGGCCATTTGTGCGTGGATGCCGAGGCCCATTTTCTCAGGGCCCCATTCAGGACGCGTTTGGGGGGGGCGCGGTTCACACGAATACGGCGACCCCAGGCGTCACTCATGAGATGGAAAAAGTAGACGCTTGAACAGTCTGATCAAGGCGTTGGCTTGGTGCCAGAACGGACCGCTTGAACTCGCAGGATGTGAGGCTACTTGCCTGCCAGCAGCGCTTCTTTCAGTTTGTAGTCTGCCGGTGCTTGGCCGAGCCAGATCCACATCAAGGCTTTAAAAAACTCAGGTTCTTTGAAGGGCTCGCCCTGGACCTGGCCTTTGACGGTAATCACGCTTCCCGTGCCAGGCACCCAATCAATGAGGAAGTTGTCGCCCTCAACCAGTGGTTTTTGGGCCGCGAAGATTTCGCCCATGCGCACCAGTCCCGGAATCAGTTTGGACATGGCGGCTTTGTCCATGTTGTCTTCCATGCCGCGTGTGAGCAGTTTGCCGAGCTCCTTGGAGTCAATGGTTCGCAGCATGGTCACACTCAGGCGTTTAGGGCCTGGTTGGTTGACGACCTCGTCGGGCGTTGTGGCGGGTTTGCTCAAGTAGAGCCCGGCGGCGTACACCTTGAAAATCGCTTTGTACCGCGTCCCCGCCCCGTTGAGCTGGAGTGTGCTGCCGCTCAACTGAATTTTGTCCTCCATTTTGACGCCGTGAATGTCAATCGTGGCAGCAGGGCTGTTGAATGAGAGAAGACAGGCCAGAACGCCTGCCAACAGAGGTGGGATGGGTTTCATGGGAGATTCCGTAAAATAGAACGACCGTACTTTTTTGACGAAATGATTGTGCGCCGCTTTCAGGTCGAGCGCATCAGGGTTTTCGAGAGGTTCACGGGCGGGCTGTCGGGGGCAGTGACGTGGGTGTGGCTTTGCTACACTGCGCGCATGTTCATTCACCGCATTCGCATCACAGGTCGTGGCGACCGAGGAGCCTGGCTTTGGCGTCCCCAGCCCACGCCACAGGCTTGTGCCTGACCCTTTGTTGGTATGAACCGCAGCACCACGTGCTGCTCACCCGGCTTTCCACAAACGCTTGGCCATGCCAAGCAGTGCGCAAAGCACGGGTTTTGATCTGAAAGACCTTTTTCGTGATTTCTGAACTCGAATTCAAGAGCCTCAGTGCTCAAGGCTACAACCGCATTCCTTTGATGGCCGAAGCCTTCGCCGACCTGGAAACGCCCTTGTCGCTGTACCTCAAACTGGCGCATTCCAAAGACGGCGGCAAATACAGCTTCTTGCTGGAATCCGTGGTGGGCGGTGAGCGCTTTGGGCGCTACAGTTTCATTGGGTTGCCTGCCCGTACCTTGTTACGTTCCATGGGGTTTGGCGCTGACATGCGCACCGAGGTGGTGACCGATGGGGGGGTGGTAGAAACCTCCACGTTGAATCCGTTGGACTTTATCGGGGCGTACCAAAAGCGCTTCAAAGTGGCTTTGCGCCCCGGAATGCCGCGTTTTTGTGGTGGGTTGGCGGGCTATTTTGGCTATGACGCGGTGCGTTATATCGAGAAAAAGTTGACCCACTCCTGCCCGCCCGACACGCTGGGTTGCCCCGACATTTTGTTGCTGCAGTGCGAAGAATTGGCGGTGATCGACAACCTGTCGGGCAAGCTGTATTTGATGGTTTACGCCGACCCGGGCCAACCCGAGGCCTACGCCAATGCCAAAAAGCGCTTGCGAGAACTCAAAGAACAGCTGAAGTACTCGGTGAGCGCCCCGGTGGTCAAGCCCACGGCCAGCCACACCGCCGAGCGTGACTTTGCCAAGGCGGACTACATTGCCGCTGTGGAGCGCGCCAAGGAGCTGATTGCGGGGGGTGATTTCATGCAGGTGCAGGTGGGGCAGCGCATCAAAAAGCGTTACACCGAGTCGCCGCTGAGTTTGTACCGCGCGCTGCGTGCCTTGAACCCCAGCCCCTATATGTACTACTACCATTTTGGAGATTTCCATGTGGTGGGCGCGTCGCCGGAGATTTTGGTGCGCCAAGAGCAGGTGACGTTGGAGGGCAAGACCGAGCAAAAAATCACCATTCGCCCCTTGGCGGGCACCCGGCCCCGTGGTGCGAGTCTGGCATTGGACAAAGCGGCCGAAGCCGAGTTGCTCAATGACCCCAAAGAGCGCGCCGAGCACGTGATGTTGATTGACCTGGCGCGCAACGACATTGGCCGCATCGCCCAAATTGGCAGCGTCAAGGTGACCGAAGCCTTCAGTGTGGAGCGCTACAGCCATGTGATGCACATCGTGAGCAATGTAGAAGGCACGTTGAATGAGGGCATGACCAGCATGGACGTGCTCAAAGCGACCTTCCCGGCAGGAACCCTCACGGGTGCTCCCAAAGTGCACGCCATGGAGATCATTGACCAGCTGGAGCCCACCAAACGCGGTCTCTACGGTGGGGCTTGCGGTTACCTCAGCTACGCCGGTGACATGGACGTGGCGATTGCCATTCGCACGGGCATCATCAAAGACCAAACCCTGTATGTGCAGGCGGCTGCGGGCGTGGTGGCCGATTCGGTGCCCGAGTTGGAGTGGAGAGAGACGGAAGCCAAGGCGCGCGCCTTGCTCAGAGCGTCAGAGTTGGTTGAGGAAGGATTGGAGTAAACCATGAGCGTAAAAAAAATCAAACTCTTGATGATCGACAACTACGACTCGTTCACCTACAACATCGTCCAGTACCTGGGCGAGTTAGGGGCCGAGGTGGAAGTGGTTCGCAATGACGAGATCACGCTGGACGAGATGGATGCCCGGTTTCAAGCAGGGCAGTTGGACCGGTTGGTAATCTCGCCCGGACCGTGCTCCCCCGCAGAGGCGGGCATCTCGGTGGCGGCCATTCAGTACTTTGCGGGCAAGCTGCCGATATTGGGGGTTTGCCTCGGCCATCAGGCAATTGGCGCGGCCTTCGGCGGTCAGATTGTGCGGGCCCAAGAATTGATGCATGGCAAAACCAGCGTGATCACGACCACGCAAGAGGGCGTTTTTGCGGGCTTGCCGGAGAAGTTCACGGTAAATCGCTACCACTCACTCGCCATTGACCGGGCGACGTGTCCGCCGTGCCTGAGCGTCACGGCCTGGACCGATGACGGCGAGATTCAGGGGGTGAAGCACGCCTCGTTGGATATTGAGGGCGTGCAGTTTCATCCGGAGAGCATTTTGACCGAGCACGGGCATGCGATGTTGCAGAACTTTTTGGCACCTCGTTCCTGATTTCACTACATAAACCATAGCTGCTTGCGCAGTACCGCAAAGGGCTGGAGGCCTATTTGATGCATAAATTACCCTTTGTTCGCGTGGATCTGCGAAGCGACACCGTCACGCAACCTACCCCCGCCATGCGCGAGGCCATGATGGCCGCGCCTCTGGGCGACGATGTGTTTGGCGACGACCCCAGCGTCAACGCCTTACAAAGCCAGCTGGCGGAGATGCTGGGATTTGAAGCGGCCTTGTTTGTGCCCACGGGAACCCAGAGCAATCTGTGCGCCCTGATGGCGCACTGCCAGCGCGGCGACGAGTACATCGTGGGGCAGATGGCGCATGCCTACCGCTGGGAAGGCGGTGGCGCGGCCGTGATGGGCAGTATTCAGCCCCAGCCGCTGAATCACCAGCCCGATGGCACTTTGGCGCTGGCAGATATTGACGCCGCCATCAAACCCGATGACCCGCACTTTGCCCGCACCCGCTTGCTGTCTCTCGAAAACACGCTGGGCGGCAAGTTGCTGCCGTTGGAGTACCTGCAGCAAGCCACTGATTTGGCGAAACAGCGCGGGCTGGCGCGGCACTTGGACGGTGCGCGCTTGTTCAATGCGGCCGTGGCTCAGGCCGCGCAAACCGGCACCGACGCTGCCACCGAGGCACGGCGCATTGCCCAGTGTTTTGACAGCGTGTCGGTGTGTCTGAGCAAGGGCTTGGGCGCGCCGGTGGGCTCGGTGTTGTGCGGCAGCCGCGAGTTGATGGCGCGCGCCCTGCGCGTGCGCAAAATGGCGGGTGGCGGTATGCGCCAGTCTGGCTTGCTGGCCGCCGCTGGCAGCTATGCCTTGGCGCACCACGTGAACCGCTTGGCGGACGACCATGCCTTGGCTAAGCGACTGGCAGAGGGTTTGCAAGACCTGCCCGGCGTCGTGGTGGACGCACCGCACACCAATATTGTGTTCGTCAATTTGGTGGGAGAGGCAAGGGCGCAGTCACACGCGTTGGTGGCTTTCTTGGCTGAGCATGGTGTGTTGGCAACGGGCTTGTACCAACTGCGGTTTGTCACCCATTTGAATGTCGATGAAGCAGGTGTTGAGCACGCCATTCGGGTGATGCGCCAGTTCTTCAAGGCCTGAGCCCGGTCAGAACCCACAAGCGGCCACCATGCTGATTGGCATCGACCACTTGGGCCTCTTTATCGTGGCCGGCCTGCTGCTGAATTTGACGCCCGGCCCCGATGTGCTCTACATCTTGACCCATGCCGTTAAAAGCGGCTGGCGCACGGGGGCGGTCGCCGCCGCAGGCATCACTGCGGGTTGTTTTGTTCACATTGCGGCCGCGGCTTTGGGCGTGAGCGCCTTGATGGCGGCCTCCAGCACGGCGTTTACTGTCTTAAAGTGGCTGGGCGCGGCGTATTTGGTGTACGTGGGCTGGTCGATGTTGGGTGTGAAAGGGTGGAGTCGATCCAGACGGGCAGACGTTCCAGAGGCGCATGTGGGTGAGTTAGCCGCCATCCCGGTTGGGATGAGAATTGCTCCTGAAAAGATAGCTGGCTGCACAGACCCCATAAGGATCAGCGGCCTAAATCACTTCAAAAATGTGTTTCTCAGGGGCTTTTGGACGAACGCTCTGAATCCCAAGGTGGCCCTGTTTTTTCTGGCCTTTTTGCCACAGTTCATCTCCCCTGGCGCAAGCAGCAA
>JAGODZ010000286.1 GCA_017997975.1 Rhodoferax sp. | reverse complement strand
CGCTTGCATCATGCCCTGCTTGAGCGCACGGGTTTTGTCGCGGCGGGCTTCCAGGGCTGTGAGTTCGGCGTCCATATCGGAGAGGACAGTGGCGATGGCGATTTGCTCGGCCAGTCCCGGCGCAACAATTTCAATTGCTTCGATCGTCGAGGCATTCAGACTTGGAACACCTGACGCCTCGTTGTACGAGCGCCAGTCAATCATCAGAAACTTGTAATAGATGAACTTTGGCTGCGCCTTGCCAGATAGCTCTGTATAAAACAACGTATCAACTGTCCAGAATGGCTTGTCCTGATACCGTGGCCTGTCAATCGTTCCTTTGCGTCCAATCAGCACAGACGGCTTGTCATAAAGAAAGGTGTTGGTGCGTCCAATCTCACCGCCAGAGGCAAGTATTGGGTAAATTCCGTCAGTGCGTTCGACCTCGTGCTGGCTCCGTCCATGTCGGACTTTCAATACATCCCCCAACCGCTTCACCTCCCATTCCCCACTAAACCCCGGCAGCCGGGTCTGGCCGGTGAGGAGTTGCTGCATGGCGGCCTGTTTGAGGTCGCGCTTCTTGGCGATGAGCTGGTCGATCTTGGCGAGCAGGGCATCCACATCCGACAGGGCGGTGGCGATGGCGCGTTGTTCGAATGGCGGAGGGCAAACAACAGGAAAATCTTTGACGATCTGGGCGTTCAAGTTTTCTTGACTGCCTGAGTTGCTCGCATTTCTTAGAGCTTCATACCGACTCACTAAGAAATGCAGTACGTAATCGCGCGACACATTGCTTGATAGAGAAATTGACGCGCAAGCCTGATTGGTCGCTGCTTCAATCCCTAACACTGCAACTTTGCCGCGCGTTTTTCCCTGACCATAAAGTGCGAGTAGTAACGTTCCCTTTGGGAGCAATTTAGCCGCCGAATTTTCTAGCCCCAGCTCGGAGATAAATTGGTCGGCACTTTCAATGGAGCCGAAATCAATCTGTGACGTCGTTACCCACGGAATTGACCCACCCCAATAAGCAGGGTTCTTTCGACTTGGCGTGCCACCGGAGCCAACCAATGCCAACTCCCCAATCCGCTTGACTTGCCAATCAATTGGAATCACCCCCACCTCAGTCTGCTTGTACCCTGCCCTCATTTCCATATGAACCCCATCGCTTTCAGGTGTTCGTCCACACGGCCAGCAAGTACTTCCACCTCATCACCCAACGCAGGCAGCGGCGTGGCATAGCGTTCGGCTAATTGGCGGATGCGGCCTGTCAGGGCTTGCCTGACGCGGTCCAGCTCGCTTTGCACGCTGGCGGTCAGGGTGGCCAGCCACTTGTCTTGCACCACCAGGGTCTGGATGTCGGCCACGGTCAGGCGCGCGTATAGGGCAGCCACTTTGGCGTCCAGCGCCTTCTGGGCGTCTTTTGTCTTTTTGCTGGCGGTGGCTTCCTGCTCCAGCAGGGCGGCGTAGTGTCGGCGCCGATTGAATATTGAGCCACCCTGCCGATTGAATTTTGAGCCAGGGCGGGTTGCCGATTTGGGAATGGGCAACTGTGGATAAGTGTACTGAGCAGCTGGTTTTGGTGGCCTCTCCTGGCTTGGTAGTTTTGAATTGGAAATCTCAAAGGGGTAAATCCATGAAGGGCGAAGCCCGTAGTGGATTTACCCCTGACACACAGTCTCAGTTGGTTTCGTCTGGCGACACTTCTGCCGTCCCCTGACGGGCCTGCTCCCTGGCCTTGATACGCGTCTTGGCGGCCATGGAACTGTGCGCAAACCGATATGAATCGTTACCCGTCTCCAAGATGTGGCAGTGGTGGGTGAGCCGGTCCAGCAGCGCCGTGGTCATCTTGGCGTCCCCAAACACCGCTGACCATTCCGAGAAACTCAGGTTGGTGGTGATCACCACGCTGGTGTGCTCGTACAGCTTGGACAGCAGATGAAACAGCAAGGCACCACCGGCCTGGCTGAACGGCAGATAGCCCAGCTCATCGAGGACAACCAAGTCCATGCGCATCAACGACAAGGCCATGCGCCCCGCCTTGCCATCGCGCTTTTCTTTTTCCAGCACATTGACCAAATCAACCGTTGAGAAGAAACGCACCCGTTTGCCTTTGGAGACGATACCGGCCACAGCCATGGCGGTGGCCAGATGCGTCTTGCCGGTGCCGGGGCCGCCAATGAGCACAGCGTTCTGTGCCGTGTCGGTGAACGCCAGCGTAGCCAGTTGCTTGACCAGCGCCTGATCGACCTTGGAGCAGGCAAAGTCAAACCCGGCCAGGTCCCGGTGGATGGGAAACTTGGCAGCGCTGAGTTGGTGACGCACGGAGCGCATGGCACGGTCCGTATGTTCAGCTTGCAGCAGGTGCTCGATCAACCATTTCGAGGATGCGGTGCTGGACTCGCCCTGAGCCAGCAAATCCGTCCAGGCGCACACCATGCCGTGCAGGCGCAGTTCTTTGAGTTCGAGAGCGATATCACGCTGCATGGCAGACCTCCACCACTGCGCGCAAGCTGTCGTAGCGCGCGGTATTGGCCAGTGGGGCCTCCTGCAGTTGCAGCGTCGTCTGCACCGTCTCAGGGATGGGCTTGGCGTTGAGTCGTGCCAAGACGTTCAGAACGTGTTCGGTGCTCAAAGCGCCAGACTCCAGCACCAACTCGACGGCCACCAGCACCGCCTCCAGCCCGGCAGTGGGCACCGCAGCGAGCACCTGTGCCATGACCCGGTCACCACCGTCATGGCGTAGCAGGCCGAGCTTCAACTTCTTCAACGCCTCTGGCATGTCGGCAAAGGGGGCGCCGTTTCGTAGCGCACCGGGTTTGCGCTGGAGCAGGTCGATGTAGTGCTGCCAGTCGTAGCAGGTGTGCCCACGATCAGCCAGGCGTTCATGACTGGCCACCACCGCATCACCAGCGACGACGCTGATGCGTGTGGGGTACAGCCGGGTGCTGACCCGCTGTCCCGCCCACTCACAAGGCACCGAATAGCGGTTGCGCTGCACGCTGACCAGGCAGGTGCTTGAGACCTTGGCCTGGCTTTCGACATAGCCGTCAAACGCCGTGGGCATGGGCATCATCTGGGGTTGTTCTTGCTCCAGCATTTCCGCCACGCTGAATTGCTTGTACTCGGGGTGGCGGACCTCACCCCACAGGGTGCGGCAACGCTCGCCCAGCCAGGCGTTGAGCTGCTCAAAGCTGTGCCATTGAAGCGTTTGGGCCTCGATCCAGATTCGCCTGCGGCTGTCCTGGACGTTCTTCTCCACAACTCCCTTCTCCCAGCCGCTGGCGACGTTGCAGAAGTCAGCGTCAAACAGGTAGTGCGCGCACATGACGGCAAAGCGGGCGTTGACAACACGGCCTTTGCCTTTCTTGACCTTATCTACAGCCGTCTTCATGTTGTCGTAGATGCCCCGGCGGGCTACACCACCCAGAGCGGCAAAAGAGCGGGTGTGGGCATCGAACAGCATTTCGTGACCCTGGCTGGGGTAGGCCACCAGCCAGAAAGCGCGACTGGCGCACAGCTTCATGTGGGAGACCTGCAGGCGCCGGTAGATGCCGCCCACGACCAGCCCTTCCTCGCTCCAGTCGAATTGGAAGGCTTCACCCAGCTCGAACTTCAGCGGCACGAAGGCATGGGGCTTTTTGCCCTCGGTTGCGCGCCACTGGCGGATGAAATCGGTGACCCGGCTGTAGCCGCCTGCGTAACCGCTGGCCTTGATTTGGGCAAACAGTGCTTTACCTGTGCGTTGGTCTTGTTTGGGGCGCTGGGCATCGGCTTTGAGGGCTTGCTCCAACTCGTGCGTAAAGGACGCCAGCTTGCCAAATTTCTTGGCCCGTTCGTACTTGGGAACTTCAACTTCCTCTGGCACGGCCAGCCATTTGTGCACGGTGTTGCGTGACAGTCCGATGCGCTTGGCGATGGCCCGCTCTGACAGCTTGTCACGCACAAACATGCGCCTGATCTTTCCTAAAAGTTCCATGGTGATCACCTCGTTTGCTCCTGCCTAAAAAGTAGGCAGGGCGAGTAAAACACCTGGCTCAGTTTTGAATCGGCACAGCCTCTAAAAGTGGCTCAGTTTTCGGTCGGCGACAACATGATTTTGGTTTGCCACACCAAAACTGGCACTATCTCGCAGTTGATCTAGATCGGCATAAATATCACCGAAGCCAATCCGGGCCAAGCTAGAATCAACTGACATAATCAACCCCATCTTTGGATA
>JAGODZ010000285.1 GCA_017997975.1 Rhodoferax sp. | reverse complement strand
TGTCCTCTACCTTGGTCGATTTCTTCGTGAAGTCTGCGGGGATGGCTCATCTCTGGATGAATCAGTTAATTCGAATCCCTGCCGTCCTTGATGAGTCCAGTATTCGAGCACGTTACCTCGCCCTCAATTGCCTCACCACCCACTACGCCCCGCTGTGGGAGCAGGTCTATGACGTGGACTTTGCCGACCAGCGCTGGAGCCAGCCGGGCAACCCGCGCCTGCCGCACGATTTCTGGCCCGCGCTCACCCGCACCTGGACGCGCGATTGCGCCCTGCGCAGCGACTACGCCCGCCGCATGGCCCTGGTCGAAATCGACGTGCTGGTGGCCCAAGCCCTGGGCCTGACGCTGGACGAGCTGCTGCTCATCTACCGCGTGCAATTCCCCGTCATGCAAGGCTACGAGCGCGACACCTGGTACGACGCCACCGGCCGCATCGTCTTCACCAACAGCAAGGGCCTGGTAGGCGTAGGCCTGCCGCGCAAAGGCAGCCGCACCACCCCCCGCACCCGCATCACCACCCCCGACGGCAAAGTGCGCGAAGGCAACTTCGGCTGGGAAGACCTGTGGACCTACGCCAGCGCAGACGCCGGCGACAGCGAAGCAACCCAAAAGCGCGGCGGCACCCCCAAGGTGCCTGATGGCACCACCATCACCCAATGGCTTATGGACGACACCCTCCCCGGCGGCCCCCGCGAGGTTCAACGCACCTACACCGCCCCCTTCGCCCGCGCCAGCCGCGAGGACGACTACCGGGTGGCGTGGGAATTCTTTGAGGGGCAACGAGATGCGAGCCAACTATGAATCCCCACTTCCGTCAACGAGCCCGAGAGGCATTGCAACGCGCCAAAACAGAGATAGCAAGCGGCTGCGATGAGCGCCTGAGTTACGCCGCGCTGGAGCTTCGTATGGCGATTGAAGCCGTTACCTACGAGCGGGCCAAGTCTTTCGAAAAGGAACTGCCTCCGCAGGAATACGACGTTTGGCAACCCAGCAAACTGATGAAAGTGCTGCTTGAGCTAGAACCGCTGGCAGATGCGAGCGGAACCTTGTCTTTTGGTTTGGAAGATGAACCGGGTGTCCCCGCCAAGGAGATGCGGACCTTGGGCTCAGAAAAGGTTTTCAACCTGAAGGACATCAAGGGGAGCTACGACGCCCTCGGTTCGTTTTTGCATCACCCCACGCTGAGGCAGCTCAACAGTGGTGGTCACGACTGGCGGAAGCTGCGCAGCCGCTGCGATGAGTTGGTGGTCAAGCTTGATGCTGTGCTTGCTTCTCCCGTTTTCAACATCAATTTTGGTACTTTCACGACCTTCAATTGCATGAATGAGGACTGTGGCAAGACGGTGCGAAAGCGTCTGCCCCGTGGGCAGGCCGAAGTGCCGGTAGTCTGCTTTGAATGTGGTGCTGAGCACGTCGTTCAGGTTGAACAAACGGGCACGCAAACGGTGCGCCCGGTGGTACAAGACGTGTGTTGTGCAAACCCCGAATGTGGTCACGCACTCAAGCTATTCCGGCATCAAATACGGGCCGGAGCATATTGGAAATGCCCTGAATGTGGCACCCAGTGCCGGGTTGGCTTTGCCGTGTTTGCAGACACGCCTGTATCACAAAACGCAGGGTGAGCTAGTGAGCTGTGCTTGGATGGTAGCGATGGTTGCCGATTGGGGAGTTTCTGAAACGGTTGCGCTGGGTTCGTTGGCGGTGGCTGTGTGGGCTGGATGGAGCGCGCATCGGTCAGCCCAGGAAGCCAAGCGGGCGAATGCGCAGGCGATGTACCACGAGCGCCGTGCGGTATTTGATGCTTTTCTGGATTTGAGCATGCACATGCAATGCAAAGGCCAAGCCCCGGATTTGGATGTGGTGCGGCTGTTCTATCGCCACCAGCACACGGCAGTTTTTTGCCTTGATGAGGCGTTGGCAAAAGAGCTCAAAGACTACTACGACGCGGCTTTCAAGCTGGCCGACTTCTCTCGCGTGAGCCCGGGGCTGCCGCGATTACCGAAAGATGAGAGCGAGTGCCACGACCATGTGAAGGCGATGTCTGAGCCACTTCTGGAGAAATTGAAAAAGGCCGTACCTGTGAAGTGACTCCTCGCAGCCTCTGAGGCCCGCATCGGGCCGCGGGATTTGCTCCTGTGGCGAGGTTGTCGCATAATTACTTCGATTTTTTCGATTTTTGCACTCTCTGAAGCGCCATCCAAGACCAAGGAGTCACGACCATGGGCATCGCCACTTATCCATCCAAACTTGGCCGAACCGCCAAGCAGCCCAGCGCTCGCCAGGCCCAGAGTGCGCGTGCGTCGGTGCTGCAGCAGTATTCATCGGTCCTGCGCAATGCATTGCCCGTTGAGTTGAAAGCACATGGCGCTGACCTGCCGATGGCAGAAATTGATGCAATGGCCGATGCATTGGCACGCCAGATAGCGAAGCTGGTGGATACATCTGCTGTTTCGAAGCCGCGCAAGGCACAGGCATTGGCCCAGGAGGAGTGGATTACCACCCAGGAGGCCGCCAATCGCAGCGGTTTTTCGCGGCCCTTTGTGGCCGCCCTGCTCGATTCTGGGGCGTACAAGGGCCGTGTGAACCGCACTACAGGAGGACACCGCAAGGTGTTGGCCGGTGAGTTTGAAGCGCTGATGGCAAAGGCTTCTGCGGAAGCCCCCAAGACTTTGGCCCAAGCACGCAAGGCGGTTGATTTGACGCCGCAGCAGGACAACGCTCAGGCGGGGCCCAGTAGAGAGCGCAAGAGGTCGCGCGCCCGGGCGCAGGCCTTGGCCAAAAAGCTGGGCATCGCCACCTGATGCCGCCGCTTATCGTCCTTGCGGACGCCAATGTTCTGGTCAAGGACGTGGTGTCATTCGCATTCTTCGACCTTGCCAGGGCCGTGGCTATCGACCTGCGTTGGACCCCGCAGATTGAGGTGGAGTACGCAAAGCACCGGGCGCGACTTCGAGCCGGTGCCAATCAGCGCGAGAGCACAGCGGACGACCTGGTTTGGGCTCAAAAGCGCTTGGCAACCATCAAAAAGCACCTGGTGCCCGGTTTTCAGTTGCCGGGCTGGGACGATGATGGCGACCGGCTGGAGCTGTTGCGAAGCAACAAGGCATTGGCGCCCCTTTTGCGATTGCCAGACCCTGACGATGTGCATGTGGCTTTGGCTGCAGCCGATTGGGCGCAGGCCACTGGGCGCGACGTAGTGCTGGCCACAGACAACCTGAAAGACTTGCCGGCCAAGGTACTGGCGCCGTTTGGCGTGGTGCCTTTGCACCCCGGCGATGTCTTGCAACTGGTGTATCAGATGGACCCTGAAGGGACCGCCAGCAGCTTGCAAAAGACGGCTGCGGATTTCAAGAACCCCGCTTTCTCGCTGTTGGACATGCTTGCGTCCATCAAAAGCCCACAGCAGTTTGACAACCAAGAGCTGGCAGCCGAGCTGGCTGTGCGCTGGGAGCTTGCAGTGCCTGGGGCGTCGCAAGGCACTACCAAGGCCCGGACCAAGCAGCGCTCGCGCTGAGAAGTAAGAAATACATGCTCCCGTCACTACTCGCCAACGACATACAAACGGCTCTGAAACAGTTTCTGGTTTCTGCCTTCGAGCCCGCCGACGCGTTCAACCACGGTTTGATGAGCCGCTTTGTCGATGACGAGGCGGCGTGGCTTAAAGGCCCGTTTGTGCAGGTGGGCCTGCCATTTGTGGCGGGCAAATGTGGCAAGACGTTCTTTGACACGTTCGAGACCGCGCACCCTGGTTTCAGCCACCAAGAACACGCCTGGGAGCGGCTGTCTAGTCACCGCCAGGGCGTGAGCACTTTGGTGGCCACTGGTACGGGCAGCGGTAAGACAGAGTGCTTTCTGTACCCGGTGCTGGACCACTGCGCCCGCGCCCGCGCGGCGGGCGAATCTGGCGTGAAGGCCTTGGTCATCTACCCCATGAATGCACTGGCCACCGACCAAGCGCGCCGCATTGCCGAGCTGGTGGCGTCCACCGCTGCGTTTGCCGGGTTGCGCGTGGGGCTGTATGTGGGCGGAAACGCCGGGGCTCCTGGCGAGGGCATGGTAATGACGCAGGGCGCCGTCATCACTGACCGCGACACCCTGCGCAAGCACCCGCCCGACATCTTGCTGACCAACTACAAGATGCTCGACTACCTGATGCTGCGGCCCAAGGACCGTCAGTTATGGGCCGCCAACCTA
>JAGODZ010000061.1 GCA_017997975.1 Rhodoferax sp. | reverse complement strand
TCTCCATGGTCCGCTTTGGCAATGTGCTGGGGTCGTCAGGGTCGGTCGTGCCATTGTTTCGCCAACAAATCAAAGTTGGTGGACGAATCACTTTGACCCATGTGGATATCACGCGCTACTTCATGACCATTCCTGAAGCGGCGCAATTGGTGATTCAAGCCAGTGCCATGGCCAAAGGCGGTGATGTTTTCGTGTTGGACATGGGCGAGCCTGTTCGCATCATGGACTTGGCGCGGCGCATGGTGGAGTTGTCGGGTCGAACGGTACGCGATGAGGCCAACCCGGAAGGGGACATTGCGCTGGAAGTGACGTCACTTCGTCCTGGCGAAAAACTCTACGAGGAGCTGTTGATCGGCGACAACCCTTTGCCGACGACACACCCCAGAATCATGCGAGCGCAGGAAGAGTTTTTACCTTGGCCGATGCTGTCAGCGCAAATGGCGTTACTTGACCAATCTTTGAACGCAAATGAGGTTCCCGCCATCCGGGCTTTGTTGCAATCCTTAGTTCATGGCTACCAGCCTGAAAACCCGGTCGTGGATTGGATTTACTTGGCTAAAAAGTCAACGAAAGAGAACTCTGGGATCGAATCAACATTGACTTAAACTTCAGAACTTTTCTTCTGCGATGTTGCTTAGGCCTGCAAGCTAAACCCCATCTCTCGCCAGAGAACACTGCTATTTATGCCTTTTAAAAGGGCTTCATTGGCCAATACGCTCCGCACCGCATGACCTATTTGAATTTTTCCTTGTTAGCGCGCTCATGAAAGACCACTACGCCGCCTTGGGCCTGAGCAGTGATGCGTCGGCTGCCGACATTAAAAAAGCCTTTCGCCAAAAAGCGGCGCTGCACCACCCTGACCGAAACACCGATGCCGAGGCGCCCGCCCGCTTTCGCGCCGCCCAAGAAGCCTATGAGGTGCTGTCGGATGACGCGGCGCGACAAGCGTATGACGACAACCGGCGGCGCAATTTGCTGGACAGCCCCATCGACACCGCCCGCGACATTTGGCAAAGTTACTTCAATCCATTACTGTGAGATCACCCCTGATGCGTACCTCTTCTTTCTTCCGTAACCTGCGCTCAGCCTATGAGGCTGAAATCGATGATTTGACCTCTGACTCTGAAGGCCATGATGTGCTTCGCCAGCGCCTGGCGGCCAAACGCAAGGAAATCACCTTTTTGCGCCAAATGATCGAAATCAGTCCCGAAATGGTGGCCGTGGTGTTTCACCAAGGGTTTCAGTTCAAGTTGCCCTCTGTGATGGACCATTTGGTGGCACAAGACCCAGAGAACTTGCCCGAGTGGGACAGCTTGGCTGGCGCGATTGAAATGCGCCCTTGGACACACGACCTGGTGCGGGAAATTTTGAAGGAACCCATGGGCGAGTGGTTCATGACTGTGGCGGCTGGGGTGGAGTACCTCTATGGCAAGGCCGACGCCAAACCGGCCCCAGCGGCTCGCGACGAGGAAGACCTCGACCATTCTGATGAGGCCCGCGATCACGACAGCGACAGCGACGGTGAGTACCTAGACGGTGATGACGAAGAAGAAAAAGAAGCCCGCGCCCGCGAAGACGCCGGTGCCGACTGGATGGTCGAGCAAGGTTTTGACCGCAAAGATCGCTAACCCCCACGGAGTCTATTGATGAACCACCTTGCCCTGATTGAGCGAACCCAAAGCCTGATTGCCGCTGGCGACATCGTCGGCGCGGAAGCTGCCCTGGTTGAACTGGCTGACACCGAGGGTGACAGCGCCCTGATGGTGGTGCTGGCGCAATTGCCGCCCAAAGACATCTTGGCCGTCATTCGTGAATACGACAACTCGAAGGAGTCCGTGATCAACCTCATGGTCACGCCGCTGCAGTTTGCGCGGGCCGTCGTCATTGAAAAGCAATACAAAGACCTGACGCACACCCACCTGCGCGGCATGTTGAACTCGATCATCTTCCGCGAGGGTGCCGACCCGGTCGAGTTCATGGACGCCATTGGCAACTTGGAAGGGGGCGCGGAAGCACTGGCCGACTACTTCACTGAAAAGTGGAGCCGCATTGAAGCCTTTGCCCGCACCGGCACCTTTGATACGGTGGAGGACGATGGAGAGATGCTGTCGGAAACCGCCCTTTTTGCCAACGCCTATGCCAAACCGCGCATTGAGCAAGACGAAGTGGCCGACCAAGACTGGATGGAGCTGGCCTGGATTCTGCGCTACCAGTGCACTGATTTGTTCATTGAGATGCTATTGGTGCTGCGCGCCAAGGCACGGGCTTTTGAAGCCGGATCGGGCGACGAATTTGAAGCCATGGAAGAGGATGACGGCAAGGTGGAAACCGGCGACACCGACCGGGGCAAAGCCACCCCGGTTGCCCGCGAATCTGACGAAGAATCGGCCATCTGACCCATGACGCAGGCCACATCCAACGCCCCCGCCACCGTAGCGCTGTTTGATGCGCGCCCGTTTTTCGAGAAGGCGCTGGTCTATGGCGTCGCGCACGGCCTCATTGACCCAACCAAGCTGGACGCGATTTGCACCGATGCGCCCAAGGGCATGGTTCAAATTGCCCGCTATTTTGGCAATGAAAACCTGCGCCCCGACCTGGAAAAAGCCAAGGACCGCATCGTTAACCTGGTCAGCCTGACACTGGAGCACACCAGCGGGGGTGATTTGCACCGGGCCGCGCAGTCCTTGCAGGAACATTCTTTCCTGTCCCGCTCGAAAGCCGCCTCAGACATGCTCAAAAGCCTGCTGGCCATGCCGCAGAACACCCACTTTGGCATGAACGAGGCCGGTGGGTTTAACGACGCGCAAATTCCGCATTTGGCCAAGTGGACCCTCAGAAGCTTGGCGGACTACCAGCTGGAATTGAGCAAACGCAGCCAGGTGGAGCGCGTGATTCAAGCCGCCATCTGGTTTGCCAATGAGCTGGGGCTGGATGCGGATGCTTTGGAAGAAGCCGGTAAAGACGCCGAAGCGGTGATCCGCACCAGTTTGCTGATGATGGCCACCCGACGCACGGACATGCCGGACTGGGTGGCCTTTGACAAAGCCATCGCCGCACTGCGCAAAAAATACGCTGCTGATCCTGCGGCCCTCACCGTCGCCGCGCCAAAACAACTGCCGCTTGAATTCAAAGGCATCGTGGAAAAAATTGCGGCCTCGGTTCGAGCGGATTTACCCAAGGTGTTGGATGCCAGCTTGTCCACCCGCAAGCTGTTCGACCAGACGCCCGCTTTCATGGGGCGGTACTTTTGGATAGAAGACGGATTGAGCGAAGTCGATCATTTCGACCGCACCGCCTCTGAGGCGTGGAACAAGGCCACGGGTGGGCATGACGACGAAGGTTCGCTGATGACTCTTTTCTTGTGCGTGGCAGCAGGCTCTGCGCCGAAAACCATCCTCACTGAAAGAGGGGCCACGGCTTTGGTGCGAAAAATTCGCAAGTCGGGCCTTCAGCCCGCGCGGGCCACCCAGTTCATCACCGACCACGCGCCTGCCGTGCACCAAGACGCCTACACCCGAATGTGGAATGACTTTGTCGAAGAGTCTGCCAAAACCTTGACCAGTGATTTCGACTACGACCTGAAGGACGCCGTTAACTTGCTTCGGCTGGAGTGCAACGTTAAGTAGTGCACCCTCGGCGCGGAGGAGCAACCTGCTACAGCGGCTTTTTATGTCTTGATGCGCCCACGCAGGGCCTGACACTGAAGCAGGGCCTCCTCGAAATCCAACGTTTGCAAGGCCAAACCCAGCGACGTCAGCGGGTCTTGGAAAAATTCAGTCAACCCGTCCTGCGACTCCGTAAAGAGCGTTAACGCAGCCAAATCGGAGGCGTCTAGCAGGGCTTCAAGCTGGGCCAAGAGGCTGTCCATCGCCCTCCCATCGGCCAGATCGGCCAGCACGAACGAGCCAGCACTTGGCAACGGATCAGGCTTTTCACCGGTAGCGGAGTTAGGTTCTGCGGCCTCCAACAAACGCACGGCATGGTGAAGTGCGTCGATCGTCTGGCTCACCCGTGGCCGCAACGCCTGGGCTTGCTGCTCTAGCTCAAGCACCGGCCCTTGGGCGCGGCACTGCTGCTCCAGAGCGCCCACCGCGTTCGCCAGCTCGGTCGCCCCGAGTAAGGCAGCCACCCCTTTCAGACTGTGCATTTGCAGGGCGGCCGTTTGGGTATCTAGGTGAACAACCGCCAGAAATTGGTCCATCGCGTCCGTCAAAACGGTTGCAAACTCGCGTGCTGAGCGGGTGTAGAGGCGGCTGGAGCCCGACAGTCGCTGTAGCGCGGCGTTCAAATCCAAACCTTCAAACACCACGGGTGCGTCGGGCAACGGTGCAATGGAAGGGCTGGCATCGGTCACAACTTTGCCCGACAAGGTCAGCAGCAGTCGCACCAAGGGGTTGATGTCAAATGGCTTGCCAATGTGCTCATTCATGCCCGCAGCGAGACAGTCCATGCGGTCCGAGGCCATGGCATTGGCAGTCATCGCCACAATGGGCAATTCGCTCAAACCCAAAACCTCTCGAATAAACCGTGTTGCAGCGTAACCATCCATGACGGGCATCTGAACGTCCATGAGCACCACGTCAAACGGAGGATGGGCACCAGCGACGGCCTCAACTCCGATTTGGCCGTTGGCCGCCATCGACACCCGCGCACCCTCAGACACCAACAGCTCTTCGGCCACCTGCTGGTTGATCAGGTTGTCTTCCACCACCAAAATTCGCAAGCCGGCCAGCCGGCGTTCGCTGGACTTGCCTCGTTGGGCTTTGCGCAGATTGAAATCGTTGGCAACGCCCCCCAGTGCGGCTTCTTGCAGCATGGCCGAGGTCATGGGTTTGACAAGAAAGGCATCCAGCAGGGCTTGCTCTTGCAAAGTGCGTTGCGCTAAAAACTCGCGCGATTGCCCGGTCACCATCACGATAGTGGGTTGCGCTGCGCCGCGTTGCCGGGCCAAGTCACGTATTTTTCCGGCCAGTTGCCATCCATCCATGTCGGGCATGTGCCAATCCAGGTAGATCACCTGAAAAGGGAAGGGCTCACTGGCGTCTGATGACTCCATCAGTTCCATTGCCCGCTGACCACTGCGTGCCACCGTCACCGGCCAATTCCAACTGTTCACCATGCCGGCAATCAAGTCCCCCGCCACGGCGTTGTCATCCACCACCAGCGTGCGCCGGGGAGACAGACCCTCTTGGCTGGCGGGCAATGCAGCAATTAAAGCCTCCGACACCGGCGCGTTCAGCACAAAAGAAAACGTGCTGCCTTTGCCTAACTCACTGTTGAGTTCAATCACCCCGCCCATCATCTGGATCAGGCGCTGGCTGATGGCCAAGCCTAGGCCCGTGCCGCCGAATTTTCGTGTGGTGGAGGCTTCGGCCTGCGTGAAGTCAGTGAACATCAGCGCCTGAACTTCTTTGGCGATGCCAATCCCCGTGTCACGCACCGCAAACTCAAGCTGAGCCACCCTGCCGTCATTAGTCTCGCCACTCAGGCGCGCCAGTCGGATGCCAATGACCACCTCGCCCTCGGCAGTAAATTTCACCGCATTGCCCGCCAAATTAATCAACACTTGGCGCAGCCGATCGGCATCGAGCACGAGAACGGCGGGAATGCTGGGATCGATGTCAAACAACACGTCAATGGGTTTGGCACCTGCGTAGGAAGACAATATGACCGCCACATCGCGCATCATCTGGTCCAGCTGAAACGGCTGCGCATCCAACACCAACTTGCCTGCCTCCACCTTGGAAAGATCAAGAATGTCATTCAACAAACTGAGCAGAGAGTTCGCCGCTCCCCGAGATTTGGTGACGTAATCGGTCTGCTGAAACGACAGCTCAGACCTTTCCAGCAAACTGAGCATGCCCAGCACCGCGTTCAAAGGGGTCCGAATTTCGTGACTCATGTTGGCCAAAAAGCGACTCTTGGCCAGTGAGGCATCTCTCGCCAGCGCAGTGCTGTGTTTGAGCTCTTTGTTAAGTTGCTCTACTTCCAATTGGCGCGCTTTGATTTCAGTGACATCGCTCACCATGACCACCACACCCACCACTTTTCCGTTGGCAACGTCTGGGATGTGCTCCACCACCAAGTGGTTTGGCGAGCCATCCGGCAAGGCCAGGGTGCGCTCAAAGCGTTGTATCTGCCCGGCAAACGCCGCTTCAAACCGAGGCTGATTGTTGTCAAACAGCACCGGTCCGAACAGCTCGCGCACGTGAATGCCTCGCATCTGCTCTGCTGTCATGCGGAACCGCTTGTTGTGTGCGGCATTGGAGAACTGACACGTCCAAGACTGATCCCAGTAGCTGATCATGCCGGGCAAGGCTTGGGTGAGCGTTTGGAGAAAGCGCTTGCGCTGGCGCAGTTCGTCTTCAACGCGTTTCCTGGCTGTGATATCAGCGAACGAGGTCACAACTTGGTGGGGCTGATCGTGACCCGCCGTCCACATCGGCTTGGCATTGATCGTGATCCAGGTGATTTGGCCATCGGGCTTGTAAACCCCCATCACCGCATCAAGCACGGATTTTCCCGTGCGCAGCGCCACCATCGGGGGATGGGTATCACCTGGCCACGGCGTCAGGTCTTCGTGAACACAATGCCAAGACGGATCCATCGACTTCCTGCCCATCAGTTGCTCATAACTCAAACCCAGCAGCGTCTCGGCACTGCGGTTGCAGGAAAGAATGGCTCCCTCGGCGTCTTGGAGCACAAACCCTGAAATCATGGCTTCCACCACCGATTGGTAACGCTTTTCTGAGTCGCGCAGTGCCGCCTGCTCTTTGTCGAGTTCGAGTTGCAGCGCTGCCGCATGACGCGCCTGCACCCGACGCTCCAGCATGGCCGCCACCGTCTCGGCCAGACACTTCAAAATTTCGCGCTGCTTGGCGTCCAGCTGTCGCGACACCCTGTCGATCACACACAAAGTTCCGATCCGCTCACCCGTGCTCAGTGTCAGGGGCGCGCCCGCGTAAAAACGAATGTCCGGCGCTTCGGTGACCAAAGGGTTGCCTGCAAAACGCGGGTCTTTGAGCGCGTTGGGAACTTCAAAAATTTGTTCCTCCAAAATCGCGTGGGAGCAAAAGGCAAGGTTTCGCGGCGTCTCGGTGGCATCAAGCCCCATGCGGGCCTTGAACCACTGGCGCTCGGTATCAATCAAGCTGATGAGCGCAATGGGCACATCGCATACCAACGCAGCCGCTTTGACCAAGGCATCAAACTCACCTTCAGCGGGTGTGTCAAGCACCTGTAGCGCATGCAGAGCCGCCACACGATTGACCTCATCCGATGGAAATTCAGCCGGTGTAAAAGTGGGGCTCATTCGTGTCTTTCTGCTTTATCGCTGCACCCTCTAGAGTGGGGCCGTTGTCGCCATGTTAGCGATTTCTTCGACACCGTTGGTGCTGCCCAGAGGCTGTGCCTTTGCCAAACCCATACCCCAACAAAAAGCCCCGGCTTAGCGGGGCTTTTGAGAATACCAAGGGCCATCCCATCGGGCTTACGCTGGCAAGGCCACCTTTTCATCGACGCTGAACTGGTAGTCCTTGAAAATATGCTCTGCACTCAGCGTCTGGTAACTGCCATCGGGCAACTGATGGGTGGTGTCTTTCAGGCGGTAGGTGTATTGGCCGCAGGTCCACAGATTGAAGTTGCGCATGTGGGTGCACAAGCAGGTCTTGTCCATCACTGAGATGTTCTTGGCATCGGGGTGCAACGCAATTTGCTCGTTGTACGCTGCGATGTACGTGCAATTGCCCGTGCCATCCAACAAGTAGCCATAGGCCTCGCAGTTGGGCCGAATGCCCGCACCAATCGCAGGCGAACTTTTGAGCATACGCATGGGGTAGCCCGTGGGTGAAATGGTGTTGACCACCACATCCTCCTCCGTGGCATTGAAATAATCTTGCTTGACCTTGTCAGGCAAGCCGCACTCGTTGGACACGGTGAAGCGGGTGGCCACCTGAACGCCCGCAGAGCCATTTTCCAAAAACGAGACCGCGTCGCTGCCCGTGAAGATGCCGCCTGCGGCAATGACCGGAATGTCCAGATGCTCGTTTTTCAAAAACTGCACCACTTCGGTCACGATGGTGGCCAAATCGTACTTCGCCCAATCCAAGCCAAAACCCAGGTGCCCCCCAGCCAGCGGACCTTCGACAATGATGTAGTCCGGCAGGCGGTTCAAGCGTGCCGTTTTGCGCAAGAACAATTGCAGCGCTCGCAAGGAAGACACGATGATGCCCAGTTTGGCGTCATGAAAACGGGGGTGCTCGGCAATCAAGGCGAACGACCCCAGGTGCAGGCCCGCGCTCAGTGTGATGCCGTCAATGCCAGCGTCCAGCGCCGAGGCCATGCGCACCTGCAGCGTCTCGCGCGGGGCGTTCATGGTCAGCTTTTCCATGCAGTTGACAAACACCAAGCCGTCACCGGTTTTCGCGTCCATCGTCGCTTCCACATGGCGCTTGGTCGCCTCCGCCAGCACGCCGAGGTCAAACTTGATGATGGATTTGTCAGAGTTGGCGATGTTGTGCTTGTAGAACTTGGTCTTTTCTTTGACAAAACTGGTGTCAAAGCGGCGGTCCGACACGTCGGGCACCATGGCGTCAGAAATATGCCCAATGCCACCGAGGCGCGCCGTTTCCAGCGCCAGTTCAGCGGTCGAGATATCAACCCCCATGCCGCCCACCATGATGGGGACATACTCTTTTTTTCCAAACTTCAGGCGAAAATCATCAACTCTTTTCATGGAAATCCTCGGGTACTTCTGCATTCCTCACCGCCGTTTTGGCACCTGCGCAAAACAGCGGGTGGGGAGAGAAAAATGGCAAACCAAAGCGGCTCTGTCTGCCTTCAATTCTACCCGCCCCTCCTCTCACAGTTGGCTCATGCCTAATGTCCCTACGCGGCTGGAGTAGTTCACTTGGGCGTCCAGTTTTTCCACCTGAACGCGAGCGGGGGAGTTGGCATAAACCGCTGATTTCAACCACGTCAATTCGGCATTCAGTTGCGCTTCGTCAACCAGTCGGGTGTGCCAAACGCGTTGCTCGGCATTCCAGCGGTAAGCACGGGCTTTGAGCAGGTCTTTGGCATCAAACGGCGCGTTGGTGGCTTGCAGCCGAAAACTCGGTGACTGGCTGGCCGCCATGATTTTTGCCAAGCCGGTTTGACCCGATTGAGGCAGTGGCTCAGCCAGCACCGCCAGCAGCGCATGGCAGTCCACCTCCGCCCGGTGGGCGTCATAAAACCAACCCTTGTTCAAAGCCAAAGATTCCAGCTTGGCAGAACCCTGCCCTTCGGCTTTCCAGTCAATATCGGCAAACGAGCAGCCCCACGCCAACTGGGCAAACACCGGCAGGCGGGCTTCACAAAACGGTCGGTCAAAGGCGGCGTTATGCGCAATCACCAAATCGACGTTGCTGAGCAGCGTGGCAATCAAGGCTTCATCCAAATGCTTGCCCTTGACCATGTCCGTCGAAATCCCGGTAATGGCCTGAATCTCGGCCGATACCGGCCTGCCGGGGTCTTCCAAACCGTCATACACGCTCACCTCGCCCACCGGCAGACCGGTCGCCGTGTCCACATCGACGCGCAGCAAGGCCAACTCGATGATCTTGTCAGTGGCGTGATTCAGCCCCGTGGTTTCCGTGTCCAGCACGACCACACGGGTGACCGGGCCTTGGGCCACGCGCGCAAAGTGATGCACGGGTTGCAGCCGACGCAGCACCCGGTAATCCGAGTGCGCGGCCACCAAGGCGGCCATGTCAGGCACGCTCATCGGCGCAGCGGGGATGGGCTTGGTCGCCGCTTTGGGCTTGGCACGGGGTTTGGCTTTCGGTGCCGCCGCGCGGGGCGGCTCGCCGTTGTCAAATTCAAGCGAGAGTTGCGGGTCGGTCACAGCGTAGTGCTTTCATAGTCATGTCAAATTCCTTCAGGTCGGCATTAAACCGCACTCCCACCGCACGTGCGCGACAGGCCAGTGGTGTGGCCGCTGTATAAATGAGTCCATGACTCAAAAAACAGCCTCCCCACCCGCCTTCAAGCCACTGAGGGGCGCACGCATTCTCAGCTTGGCCCTTAATTTGCCTGGTCCTGCGGCCATGATGCGGCTCAAACAGATGGGGGCGACTTGCGTGAAGTTGGAACCACCGCCGGCCGCCAACGCCCCCTCAGGCGACCCCATGGGTGCCTACAACCGAACGGGCTATGAGGCCATGCACCAAGGCATTCGGGTGGTAGTGGCCGACCTGAAGACCGAGAAAGGCCAGAAAGCACTGCACCGCGAGTTGGCCAAAGCCGACGTGCTGCTCACCTCGTTTCGCCCCTCGGCCCTGCGCAAACTGGGGCTGGAGTGGCGCAACTTGCGCAAGCACTACCCCACGCTCTCCATGGTGAGCATCGTGGGCGCGCCAGGGGAGCGTGCCGAAGAGCCGGGCCACGACCTGACTTATTTGGCAGAGAACGGTTTGGTGACTGGCCTAGAACTGCCCGCCACGCTGTACGCCGACATGGCCGGCTCTTTGATGACCACAGAAGCCGTCTTGCAAGCCACGCTGGTACAGCGGCTCAAAGGCAAAGGCAGTTGGATCGAAGTGGCACTGTCCAGCGCAGCAGCCTACCTCGCCCTGCCCCGCACTTGGGGCTTGACCCAACCCGGCGCTGCCGTTGGCGGGGGCCACGCGGGCTACCGTGTTTACCCTTGCCAAGATGGCCGGGTCGCCGTGGCCGCGTTGGAGCCGCACTTTGCCAAAGCGCTGTGCGGCGCAGCGGGCATTGCCCTGACCAGCGGCGCGGCCCTCATGGCCCCGGCAACCCACGAGGCACTGGCTGAATTCTTCAGGGACAAGACCTGCGACACGCTGAACCAACTGGCCCAAGCGCACGACATCCCTCTGCACACGCTCCTTAATTAATAGCAAATTGCACAGACGGGGCAAGGGCTAGCGCCTCATTTCACTATTTTTTAGCAGCCATGGCTGGCCTAGCAGCCGGTCGGATTATCGTCCGACAGGCTGCTGGGCTGAATCCTTCGCCCATGGCGCAAATTCCCCTCCCTAGATCGGCTGAAAAAATAGTGTTAAATCAGGCGCTAGCCCATGTACAGCCTGCGCAAGCAGCTATTTAATTCATAGTGCCCTGTAAGTCGGCTTAGCCCGCTGGGCGTCACCCGAGAGACTCCGCCGGTCAGGGGGGACTGCGGCGTGGCTCGGTGGGCGAGAGCAAGGCCAGTTGGGCGAGTACATCGGTTTGGGTGCGAAAACTGCCAAAGGCTTTTTCGTCGTGCTCGCGCACGATGGGGAAGGTGTCCATGATGTAGGCCGCATCGTGGGCGTCTAGGCCGTAGAGGTAGAAAAACACGGCATCCAGCGCGGCCAAACGGGTGCGGCGCTCTTCCTCGTGCCACACAAACGGCGGCAGCACGGCGCCTTGGGCATCCACATACCCCAGGTCGCGGGCGAACGGGGCCATGTCCCAAGCGGTGTAGGTCAGCGCCAGCACTTGGGGAATGACAAAGTCCGCCACCGTGGGGTGCGGGTGGTGGCCGTTCATGAGTTGGGCGGCGCGCATGGCTTTGGCAAAAGCGGCGGGCAAGCGCTCTTGGAAACGCTCGGGGGCGATGACGGGGAGTTGCTCCAAGATGAACCAATTGACGCTTGTGCTTTGCACCTTTTGACGCGCGACATAGTCAAATGCGAAGGAGTTCAACGTTGCTAGAAGCAATGGAGCGAAAGCCGCGTAGTTCGACCCTGTTTTTGGATCTGGCAGTAGCAACGGCAACTTGTTACCGGCTTCCACGCCCGGAACAATGGCCGCAATCAGAGTGCGCATATCGGTGGCACGGGCAATGTCCCGAAAACTCAGTACCCAGTCTCGTCGTTGGTCGGCTGGAACGGCGCTGGTTGGAACCCAGTACTGCGGCTGAGGTAAGGCACTGGAATCGGCTTTCTCGGCGGATGAAAGTGCAGCGCCAAAGGCTGCGTTTTGCAAGTTCTCATCATTCACGACGACACTGGCATGTCGGTGGTCATATTGGTGGACCATCCGGCCAACGTACAACGGCACAGCGGTTAGTTTTTCACCCTTGGCACTCTTCTCCCAGCGGTTCAATGGCGCGGGTGTCCAGCCCTGCTCCCGCAATTCATCCACCTTCAAAAAAGACGCCGAATCGTTGGTCATGTGAAACATCGTGGCGTACTTCACCGGCCAAGCCTTCACCTCCGGCTGCTGGCCCAAGCTCTCGCTGAACGCGCCGTGTTTCACCAACACCGGGTGCTGGGCGTACAGCTTGAGGGTGATGTCGGCGTCGCGCCGGTGGCGAAAAATGGGCGCGGCACCGGTGTTGGGGTTCACGGCACAAAAATCGGCGGCGGTGAGCACCAGGGAGCGTGCGGGGTCGTCCAGTTCGTCCAGTTGGTGCAAATAAAAGGCGCAGCGGGTGTGCTCGAACGTGCGTTGGGAGCCACCAAACACCAGGGTGCAAAACTTGAAGCGTGAGTCCACGTCTGGAAAAAACACCTTGCGGTTTTCAAAGTCAAACAGCGCGCCCAGCCGCCCGGTGCTGCTGATGCTGCGAAAAAACGCGGCAGCCCCTTTGTCCGCTGCAATGCCGCTGGGGGTGAGCAAAGCCACCACGCCCTCGGGGGCGATCAGCGCTTGAGCGCGCTCGACAAACAGGCTGTACAGGTTCACGTCGCCGCCGCCTAAGAGCGGGTAGTCGCCACTGCCCAGCTTGCCGTTGCCCAGCACGCGGGCGTTGGCTTCGGCGCGCGCAGCCGCTTCTTGGTACTGCGCCCAGAGGTTGACCACGGGCGGGGTGTTGACCCCGGTTTGTTTCATGTTGGTACCGGCCAGCGCGGCAATCATGCGTTTGCGGTCGGCGGCGCGGACTTGGGCGGCAATGGCGGGGGAGCGTTCAGCAAACCACTCGACCTCTTGCAGCTTGATGCGGTCCCACGGCGGGTTGCCAATGATGGCGTCAAAGCCCCCTTTGCTGCCCGCCCCAAACACGGTGGGAAAACTGGTCCACCAGTGAAAAAAGGTTTCGCGTTGGGCCAGTGCGCGGGCCTGGGCCATGAGCGCGTTGGCGGCTTGGGTGGCGGTGTCGCTGCCCTCCAAGTGGCCTGCGCCCAGCACGGCCACCAGGTTGTGGCTGGGGTCCAGCAGCTTGACCAGACCGTCTCGCAGCGGGTTGGGTTCGTCCTTAGCGGCCTTCAGCAGCTTGCCCAGCTTGGCCATTTTGTCCACCGGCCAGCCCGGCACCAACCAGCGCAGGGCACGCCAAAAGTCCAGCACGGCATGAATAGGGGCCACTTGTTCGGCGGCTTGCTCGGCCAGTTGTTTGGAGAGTTGGGCCTCGGCCATGTCCACATCGGTCAAATCGGCCACTTGGGCAATGGCTTTGGCGGCCACGGCCAAGCGGGTGAATTCGCTTTGCAGCAGCAAAGACCCCAAGGCTTGCAGGCCGCGCTGCACCTGCGGCAACGGCTCGCCGTGCAGGCTGTCGCCAATTTTGAGGTGGTGGTCCAAAAAGCTCAGCGGCGCGCCCACGGTGAAGGTGTGCAGCC
>JAGODZ010000284.1 GCA_017997975.1 Rhodoferax sp. | reverse complement strand
ACGCTGTCCATTTTTGACGACACCGCACCTCCCAGCGTCAGTGTCAAGCGCCTCAATACGTTTGCCGATGCCGTCTGGGCGGTGTACGACCTGCGCGCCATGTGGAGCAACTTTGGCCCGCGCGTGGAAACGATTCGCGCGCTCCCCACGCCGGGCCGCAACGACCCTTGTTCTTGCGGCAGCGGCAAGAAGTACAAAAAGTGCTGCGGCGCTTGAACGGGGCACCGCGCTGACTCCAGTACGGTGAAGCGGCGCACTTGGTCGGATTTTCAGCGGTCCAGGCAAGGCCTTTTGGGGTTGAACTGCCAGTTGGGCACCAAGTACTGCATGGCGACGGCGTCATCACGCGCGCCCAGACCGTGTTGGAGGTAGAGCTGGTGCGCCTTGGCCACTTCGACCATGTCGAGTTCAATCCCGAGGCCCGGCTTGGAGGGCACACGGATGCTTCCCTCTTCAATGGTCAGTGGCTCTTTGGTCAGGCGCTGGCCATCTTGCCAAATCCAATGCGTGTCAATGGCGGTGACCTTGCCCGGCGCGGCGGCGGCCACATGGGTGAACATGGCCAGCGAAATATCAAAGTGATTGTTGGAGTGGGAGCCCCAGGTCAAGCCGTGCATGTCGCACAGCTGGGCCACACGGACCGCGCCCTGCAGGGTCCAGAAGTGCGGGTCTGCCAGCGGAATGTCCACCGATTGCAGTTGAATGGCGTGCGCCATTTCCCGCCAGTCTGTGGCCACCATGTTGGTGGCCGTCATCAGGCCGGTCGCGCGACGAAATTCAGCCATCACTTCACGGGCTGAGAAAACGCCCTCGGCACCGCACGGGTCTTCAGCGTAAGCCAGCGCATGGCCATGGTCGCGGCACAGGCGAACCGCGTCTTTGAGCAGCCAGCCGCCGTTCGGGTCCAGTGTGACGCCGGCCTCGGGGAAGCGAGCGTGTAAGGCCTCAATGGCTTCCATCTCTTCTTCGCCGCGCAGCACACCGCCTTTGAGCTTGAAGTCTTTGAACCCGTAACGCGCATGGGCGGCCTCAGCGAGGCGGACCACGGCTTTGGCATCCATGGCTTTTTCATGCCGCACGCGAAACCAATCATTGGAGGCGTCCGGATGCGTCTCATAGGGCAGATCGGTTTGCGTGCGGTCGCCGATGTAGAACAAATAGCCGAGCATGGCGACCCGGTCACGCTGTTGACCCTCGCCCAGCAGAGCCGCCACAGGTACGTTCAGAAACTGGCCCAGCAAATCGAGGAGGGCACTTTCCACGGCGGTGACGGCATGAATGGTGACGCGCAGATCAAAAGTCTGGTTGCCCCGACCGGCGCTGTCGCGGTCGGCAAAGCGGGTGCGCAGGGTGTTCAGCACGGCGTTCCAATGGCCCAGGGGCTGGCCGAGGACAGAGTCGCGCGCGCTTTCCAGCGTCTGGCGAATTTTCTCGCCACCGGGCACCTCGCCCACGCCGGTATGGCCCAAGCTGTCGGTCAGGATCACCAGGTTGCGGGTGAAGAAGGGGCCATGGGCACCGCTGAGATTGAGCAGCATGCTGTCGTGACCCGCGACCGGTATGACTTGCATGGCGGTGACGGTGGGGGTGCTGAAAGAAGGCGTGGTGCGTGTGGAGTGCATGGCGTGGTTTTGATAGTGACAAAAAATAAAATTAGACAACAGACATCGTACAAGTTGGGGTAAAAGCTGATTTATTTCACGCTCAATCAGCCCTCAGTTGAGGCGGTCAGCAGGCTGGATTTGGCTTTTGCGCAGTCGCTCGCGGCTGTTGCCCAAATGGGTGCGCATGGCGGCCCGAGCAGCGTCGACGTCTTGGTTGCGGATGGCATTCAAAATGCTTTCATGCTCGGCGTGGACGCGTTGCAGGTAGGCGTAACGCCCCTCCGGTGCGCTGTTGGCGGTGTTCACCCGCGTGCGCGGGATGATCATGGCCCCCAGGTAAGTCATCAAGTCGGTGAAGTGTTGGTTGTGGGTGGCGCGCGCCACTTCCATGTGAAACAAAAAGTCCGAGGGCACCGCATCGGAGTCTTGGTTAATTGAGTTTTCAAAGGCCGCGAGTGCCGCGGTGAGGGCGGCTAAATTTGCCTCAGTGCGGCGCTGCGCCGCCAGTCCGGCTGCCTCTGCCTCCAAGCTGATGCGCAGCTCCAACACGGCAATCACATCCGTGACCGTCGCAAAGTCTTCGTCGGCAATTTTGAAGTTGTTGGTGTCTGCTGGGGGCAGGGCAAAGGTGCCAATGCCGTGGCGGGTTTCCACCATTTTTGAGGCCTGCAGCTTGGAAAGTGCTTCGCGCACCACGGTACGGCTCACGTCAAAGCGGCTCATGATTTCTGCCTCGGACGGTAGCTTGTCACCGGGCTGGATGAAGCCGTCTCGCATGTCAGCAGCCAAACCTTCCACGATCTCTTGAACCAAGCCCCGAGCGCGTCGGGGTCGTGCCATGAGGGGACTAGGTGTTTTCACTGATTCCATATAAAACTTGTTGACCCGCTATGTAGAGCTGTTGATAATTTAACTTGTCAGACAACTGATAACAGGTGTCTCAATCAGCTTCACTGTAAAGCGACCGTCTTCAATTGTCCAGCGCTTGCGCCTAAGTATTTAAAAAGAGTATCGAGATGACCATCAAAGTTCACCACACCCTGTTGTTGACCGGCGCTGCGGGCGGCTTGGGCCAAGACTTGCGGGATTTGTTGCGCGAGAACTGCGACGTGCTCCGTTTGTCCGACCGCGTGGCCTTTGGCCCGGCCAAAGCAGGTGAAGAAGTGGTGATCGCTGACTTGGCTGATGCTGAGGCGGTTCATGAGATGGTGTGCGGGGTGGATGCGATTGTTCATTTCGGCGGCATTTCCGTTGAAAGTGCGTTTGGCCCCATCTTGCAGGGCAACATTTTGGGCATGTTCAACCTGTATGAAGCAGCGCGCAAGCACGGCGTCAAACGGGTGGTGTTTGCCAGCTCTAACCATGTCACGGGCTACTATCGCCAGTCGGACACCATCACGGTCAACCACCCGCCGCGCCCCGACAGCTTGTACGGTGTGAGCAAAGCTTTTGGTGAGGATTTATCGCGCTTTTACTTTGACCGTTACGGCATTGAAACCGCTTGCTTGCGCATTGGATCCTCCCTGCCTGAGCCCAAAGACCGGCGCATGCTGGCCACGTGGCTGAGCACGGGGGATTTGCACCGTCTCATTACCGCTTGTCTGACCACTCCGGTCCTGGGGCACAGCATTATTTTTGGCATGTCCAACAACGCAGTGACCTGGTGGGACAACGCGGGGGCGCGCCACATCGGCTATGTGCCGCAAGACAGTTCAGACATCTTTCGTGAGGCCATGTACGCCCGCACTTCGACACCCGACTTCACCAACCCTGCCGCGCTTCACCAAGGCGGTGCTTTCTTGACCGCAGGCCCCTTTGATGTCTGAGATCATCGTCATCTCAGAAACACGCGATCAGGTCGGGGAATGCCCGGTCTGGTCGGTGGCGGAGCAAGCGCTTTACTGGGTGGACATTGAAGGCTGCCTGATTCGGCGGTTGGATTGGGCCAGTCGCACCCAGTTGAGCTGGCGCCTGCCAGAGCGGGTGGGCTGTATCGCGCTGAGCGCTCACGGCGGCGTGGTAGCGGCAATGGAAACCGGCGTCTTTGCGGTGCAGTTGATGGCGGACGGCGCAGTGCGCTTGTCTTGCCTCGCCACGGTCCAGCACCCCATGGGCAATATGCGTTTTAACGACGGACGTTGCGATGCGATGGGCCGTTTCTGGATCAGCACCATGTGCATGGACATGTCGCTGGCCGCGCCAGTGGGTGCGCTGTACTGCTTGGACGAATCGGGCCTGGGCTTGCCCCGCGTGGACGGACTGATCACTCCCAACGGCATCGCTTTCAGTGCCGACGGTGAGACCGCCTATCTCTCGGACTCGCACCCCACGGTACAAAAAATTTGGACGTTTGATTTTTCAGCTCCTACTGGCACCCTGTCCCACCGCCGCTTGTTTGCCGACATGGTGGATTTGCCTGGTCGCCCTGACGGTGCAGCGGTGGATGTCAATGGCTGCTACTGGATTTGTGGCAACGACGCCGGCGTGGTGCACTGTTTCTCACCCCAAGGGGAGCTGCTGCGCTCTCTTGACGTGCCGGTGGCCAAGCCGTCCATGTGCGCCTTTGGTGGCCCACAGTTGAATCAACTTTTAGTGACATCCATCCTGCCCACCTCTGCGTCCCGTACACAACCCGGCCTGAATGGTGCG
>JAGODZ010000283.1 GCA_017997975.1 Rhodoferax sp. | reverse complement strand
CTTCTACACCGACGGCTCACACGCCAAGGGCATGGAGCGTGCGTTGCAAGTGGTGGAGTCGTTGGTGGCGCAGGTTCGCAGCGGGCGCTGAACCGCACAGGGCGGCACGCCTTGTGCGGCCTGATGGGGGTGCCGTCCGCGCCTGGCAGCGTGACACTTGTTGTGTCGCCGGTCACGCCAAGGCATGGGCTCAGGCTCGTTACAATAAAAATTCTGACCCTGCAGCAAGATTCATGCCTTTATGAAAACAACACTCACGCCTCTGGTCCTGATGGTTTGCCTCGTTTTGGGGGCGGGTCAAGCTTGGGCAGAAAAAGCGGACCGTGACAAGCCCATGAACATTGAGGCCGATGCGCTGCGCTATGACGACCAGCAGCAAACCAGTGTGTTTACCGGGCGGGTGGTGTTGACCAAGGGCACTATTTTGATTCGTGGTGGCAAGTTGGATGTGCGCCAAGATTCAGACGGTTACCAATTCGGCGTGGTGCTGTCGGAGCCGAACAAGCAAGCGTTTTTTCGCCAAAAACGCGAGGGGCTTGATGAAACCATTGAAGGCGAGAGCGACACCATCGTGTACGACGGGCGGGCGGACACCGTCAAGTTCATGGCCAATGCCACATTGCGCCGCTACCGGGGCGCGACGTTGAGTGACGAGTTCACCGGCGGTGTGATTCTGTACAACAACACCACCGACGTGTTCACGATTGATGGCGCGCTGGCCAAGACCGACGGCACAAAAGCCGGGCGAGTTCGCGCCATGCTGACGCCAAAGTCGGACGCTGCTGCCCCGAAAGAGGGGTCCGCCCCCTTGGTGCCCGCCCTTCGTTCTACGACCACGCTGGGAGTGGATAAAAAGTGACACCTGTGCCTCCCCTCAGCGAGTCTCCTTCCCGAACCGAGGGCAACCAGGGTGAAAGCCGGCTGGAGGTCAGCCATTTGAAGAAGTTTTATGGCGCGCGCGAGGTCGTCAAAGACGTGTCCTTGGCGGTCAGAAAAGGCGAGGTGGTGGGTTTGCTGGGCCCCAATGGCGCCGGTAAAACCACTTCGTTTTACATGATTGTGGGACTGGTGCACGCCAGTGCGGGTGAGATCACCATTGACGGGCAGCCGGTGGGGCACTTGCCGATTCACCGGCGTGCGCGCATGGGCCTGAGCTATTTGCCCCAAGAGGCGTCTATTTTTCGCAAGCTCAATGTGCAAGACAACGTGCGCGCGGTGCTGGAATTGCAGCGTGACGAGTCGGGGCACCCCTTGAGTCGAGCGGACATTGAAACCCGTTTGACCGCTTTGCTGCAGGACCTCCGGGTGGATCACCTGCGCGAGTCGGCTGCCCTGGCCTTGTCGGGCGGGGAGCGTCGGCGGGTTGAAATTGCCCGCGCGTTGGCCACGCAGCCCCGGTTTATTTTGTTGGATGAGCCGTTTGCCGGCATTGACCCGATCGCTGTGATTGAGATTCAGCGCATCATCAGTTTTCTGAAAGAGCGGGGCATCGGTGTGCTCATCACGGACCACAACGTGCGGGAAACCTTGGGTATTTGTGATCACGCCTACATCATCAGTGATGGCCGCGTGCTGGCGCAGGGCACCCCGGCTGACATCGTGAATGACGCCAATGTGCGCCGGGTGTACCTCGGCGAGCATTTCAGAATGTGAGCGAAGTGACTTCAGTGAGCAGTCCGGTCGGTGCCTGCCGACGGGCTGTCCGCATTAACCCCCTGCCGGTCTGCGCGTCAGGCGCGGCAGCCCGCCACGTGTCGCCATGAAACCCGGTCTGTCGCTGCGTGTTTCGCAGCACCTGTCGCTCACGCCGCAGCTTCAGCAGTCGATCCGGCTGTTGCAGCTTTCGACGTTGGAGATGAGCCAGGAAGTAGAGCAGATGCTCGATGAGAACCCTTTTTTGGAGCGCAGCAGCGACGACGCCCCGCGAGAAGAGTTTGGGCTGGACCGTGCCGACGCGCCGGTGCGACGCGAAGACCTCGACGCTGAGGCCACCCCCCACACGCCGACCGAATTCACCGCTGAGGTTCGGGTCAGCAGCGAAACCGACACCGAGCTGTCCCCGCTGTCCGCCGATGACGGCCAGAGTTGGGAGGGCGACGGCAGCGCCTGCCTGGCCCCTGATGACGGCGAGTGGGGGGGCGAGGCCCCGGCCCACGGCAACAACTTGGCGCGTGACGGCGATGCCGACGTGACCGAGCTGGCCCGCAGCCAAGACACCTTGCAAAGCCATTTGCACCGCCAGGCGCTGGCCCTGCACCTGGGTGAAGAAGACAGCGCGGCATTGCGGTTTTTGATTGAGTCACTCAATGAAGACGGTTACCTGGAGGAGACGTTGACCGAGTTGGTGGACAGCCTGACCCGAGACCACCCCGACGAGCGGGAGCAAATGGAGCACCATTTCACGGTCGCGCTGTCGCTGTTGCAAACGCTGGAGCCCGTCGGTGTGGGCGCGCGTGATCTGGCGCAGTGCCTCACCTTGCAGTTAAACGCCCTCCTGAACCATGAGCCACTGACGCCCGCACGCGCAAGCGCCGTGGGCGTGGGGCTGCGAATTTGCGGCCAACCCATGGCGCTCTTGGCGCGGCGTGACATTCGCCGTCTGGTACAGCTGTGCGGTGCATCCGATGTGGCCATCCGGGAAGCAATCGCCTTGATTGCCCGTTTGGAGCCGAAGCCAGCGCGTCGTTTCATTAACGTTGAACGCCATATTGTGGTGCCCGACGTGACGGTGACGCCGGTGGGAAAAGGGTCGCAAGTCCATTTTCGGGTGCGGCTGAATGCGGATGTCATGCCGCGCTTGCGGGTGCATGACATCTACGCCAATGCGCTCAAACAGCACCGAGGCGGCGGCACCGAAGCGGCCAACTACGCGGCGCTGCAGCAGCGCTTGCAGGAGGCGCGTTGGTTCATCAAGAACATTCAGCAGCGGTTTGACACGATTTTGCGGGTCAGCAACGCCATTGTGGAGCGCCAGAAAAGTTTCTTCATGCATGGTGAGCTGGCCATGCGGCCCTTGGTGTTGCGCGAAATTGCAGACGAATTGGGCTTGCACGAGTCCACCATCAGCCGGGTGACCACCGCCAAATACATGGCCACCCCCTTTGGCACCTTTGAGTTGAAATTCTTCTTCGGCTCAGGCCTGGGCACCGACAGTGGCGGCAATGCGTCCAGCACGGCCGTGCGGGCGTTGATCAAGCAGTTCATCAGCGCGGAAAACCTGAAAAAACCGCTCAGCGACAATCAGCTGTCTGAAATGCTCAAAGAACAAGGCATTGATTGCGCCCGCCGCACGGTTGCCAAGTACCGTGAAGGGCTGCGCATTGCCCCGGCCTCGTTGCGAAAAGCGTTGTGAGGCTGCGGCCCAGTGGCCCGACCCCGCCTCACCCCGCTGCCGTGGCCGCGCCATCCCAAATAACGAACCTGTCTTAGGAAAACACCGTGAACCAATTGCAATTATTTTTACCCTGCGCCGCTGGCGTGGAAGCGCTTTTGCTGCCCGAGGTGCTGCGGATCACCGGCCTGCCGCCCGGCTGCGCGACCAAGCAGCGCGGCGGCGTGGCCGTGCGCACCTCGTGGACGCATGCCATGCTGCTCAACCTCTACAGCCGCCTAGCCCAGCGCGTGCTGGTGTTGCTGTCATTTACCGAGTACCGAAGCGAGCAAGATCTGTACCGCGCTGCCAGTGAGGTGCAGTGGGAGCGTTGGTTCACGCCCCGGGAGAGCATCAAAATTGAAGTCACCGCGCAGCACAGCCCGCTGACCTCGCTCAACTTTGCCGCGCTCAAAGTGAAAGACGCCGTGTGTGATCGTTTCCGGGTTGCGGCCAACGGCATCCGCCCCGACGTGAACACCCAGTGGCCCGACGCCCGCATCTACGTGCACCTGACCACGGACAGCTGTTCTCTGTATTTGGATACGTCTGGCGAACCCCTGTTCAAACGCGGCTGGCGTGAAGACAAGGGCGATGCGCCCTTGAAAGAGACTTTGGCCGCCGCCATGATTGCCGCCAGCGGTTGGGCCGATGGCGAAGATGATTTACTGCCCCTGTACGACCCCTGCTGTGGTAGCGGCACGGTGCTCATTGAAGCGGCGCAGATTGCCTGCAACATTGCGGCCGGCAGCCGCCGTCGTTTTGCGTTTGAGAAGTACTTGCCCTTTCGCCGTGCGGATTGGGATGCTATGAAAAGAGAAGCTGCTGACGCAGAAGTGGTAAGGGCGCCAGGCCAAAAACCTATTATTTTTGGCAGTGATGTGTCG
>JAGODZ010000281.1 GCA_017997975.1 Rhodoferax sp. | reverse complement strand
GTCTTGGCTTTTCTATTCAGGCCAGAATTCGGTGCCACGCCGGTGGCAGACGTGAGAGAGTAGAGGGCCTCGTCCTTGTCAGGAGCGAGTCGGGGCACGAGATTAAGATACCGAGCGCCTTTATTCATTGTTAAAACCACTCAGGAGATCAGTCATGTCACGTGAAGTAGTCATCGTCAGCGGTGTTCGCACCGCCATCGGAACCTATGGCGGCAGCCTCAAGGACATTCCCCCCACCGAATTGGCAGCGCAGGTGGTGCGCGAATCGCTGGCCCGTGCCCAAGTAGACGGCAAAGATGTGGGACACGTTGTGTTTGGCCATGTGGTCAACACAGAACCCAAAGACATGTACCTCTCCCGCGTCGCGGCAGTCAATGGCGGATGCGGCGAAGGAACGCCGGCCTTCAATGTCAACCGCTTGTGCGGCTCAGGCCTGCAAGCCATTGTGTCGGCCAGCCAAAGTATTTTGCTGGGTGACGCCGACATTGCCATTGGCGGCGGCGCCGAGAACATGAGCCGTGGACCCTACGCCAGTCTGAGCGCCCGTTGGGGTGCTCGCATGGGCGACACCAAAATGGTCGACATGGTGGTTGGCGCGCTGCATGACCCGTTTCAGACGATTCACATGGGCGTCACGGCAGAGAACATTGCGGCCAAATGGGGTATCTCCCGCGAAGAGCAGGACGCGATTGCGGTCGAAAGCCACAACCGGGCCCAACGCGCCACCGAAGCCGGTTACTTCAAATCCCAAATCATGCCCGTGATGCTCAAGAGCAAAAAAGGGGACGTGGCCTTTGAGATCGACGAACATTTCCGCCCCAATTGCACGGCCGCAGACATGGCCAAACTTCGGCCCGTATTTTTGAAAGAAAACGGCACGGTGACCGCGGGCAACGCCTCCGGCATCAATGATGCCGCCGCTGCGGTGGTCTTGATGGAAGCCAGTGTGGCGAAAGCGCGCGGATTGAAACCCATGGCCCGCCTGGTAGCTTACGCCCACGCCGGTGTTGACCCCAAATACATGGGCATCGGCCCCGTCCCTGCAACACAGCTGGCGCTAAAAAAAGCCGGGCTGTCGGTAAACGATCTGGACGTGATTGAGGCAAACGAAGCCTTCGCAGCCCAGGCTTGCGCCGTCTCCCGCGACCTCGGCTTGGACCCCGCCAAAGTGAACCCCAATGGCTCAGGTATTTCCTTAGGCCACCCCATTGGTGCCACAGGGGCCATGATTACTGTCAAAGCACTGTACGAGCTGGAGCGAATCGGGGGCCGTTACGCGTTGGTCACCATGTGCATTGGAGGCGGTCAGGGCATTGCAGCCATTTTTGAGCGCACTGCCTAAATCGTTTGTCGACCGACGTCGAAAGTTAGGGTGATGAAGAAACGATGGAGTCTGGGTGCCAAGCTCACGCTGGTGGGCACGCCCTTTCTGCTGCTGGCCCTTCTTTCGACGGTGATCACCTTGTGGGTGTCTTGGCAGTTAGACGGTGGTGCCGCTGCGGTGAATGAGGCGGGGCGCATGCGGATGCAGTCCTACCGCATGGCACTGTCGATTACCCAAGGTGACACGGTTGCATTGACCGCGCAAATACAGGAGTTTGAAAAGAGTTTGGGGACGCTTCGACAAGGCGACCCTGAGCGTCCCTTGTTTGTGCCTTGGGATCCTACCGTTCGTGCGGGCTTCGCAGCCGTGGAGGGCGAGTGGCTGAATTTTCAATCGCGTTGGTTGTCCGACCAAGTGCCTGATGGAGCTGACTTGAGCACAGACACTCTGGCGTTGGCGTCCGATGTCAACGTGTTGGTCTCCGGTATTGAGACGCATATGGCGCGCTGGACGACTCTGTTGCACCTGCTGCAATTGACGATGTTGGCGATGGCTATTCTGGCAGCGGTGGTGCTTCTCTACACCGGGTTTCTGTTTGTCGTTGAACCCGTTGCGCAACTGAAGCAAGCCATAGGAAAAATCCAGCATGGCGATTGGAGCGCCCGCGTGGAAAGACCGACCAGTGATGAGTTCGGCACCTTGGCCGATGGGTTCAATGGCATGGCGGAGCATCTTCAATCGATGTACCAGCACCTTGAAAGCAAGGTCGCAAGAAAAACCGCCGAAATCGAGGAAAAAAGAGAGCGCTTAGAAGGCCTTTACGAAGTAACCGCCTTGGTTGCCAACGCCACCACATTAGATGATCTGGCACAGGGTTTTGTTAAAAGCATTGCCCGGATTTCACGCGCTGATGGCGCTGTGGTGCGGTGGTCCGATCAAGCCAATCAGCGCTACGTGATGGTGGCAGCCCATGGGCTACCGACCAGCATGATTGATGCCGAGCTGTGCATTGACAAGGGTGACTGCCACTGTGGCAGCGTGGCCCCTGACGTTGGCTTTCGCGTCATTCCTATTCAGGTGGCGGGGCCTTTACAAATGCAGCATTGCGCCAAAGCGGGGTTCGAGACGGTGGTCAACATTCCGGTTCGCCTGCATGACCGGCAAATGGGTGAGGTCGATCTGTTTTTCAACGCGCGCGTCGCCCCCACCGCGGTGCAACGGTCGCTCTTGGAAGCACTCACCAGCCACTTGGCCAGCGGCATGGAGAACCTGCGCTTGAACTTGCTTGAAAAAGAAGCGGCTGTGTCACAAGAACGACATCTGTTGGCGCGTGAGCTGCACGACTCCATTGCGCAGTCTTTGGCATTTTTAAAAATTCAGGTGCAGTTAATGCGCAATGCGTTGAAAGCGGACAACGCCCTTGATGTCCAGCAAGTCCTTGAAGAAATCGACATGGGAGTGAAAGAAAGTTACAGCGACGTGCGCGAGTTGTTGCTGCACTTTCGCACCCGCACCAACGCAGAGGACATTGAACCGGCCTTGGCCACCACACTGCGCAAGTTTGAGCACCAAAGTGGCGTCGCCACCTCGCTGTCCATGCAGGGTCAGGGCATGCCTTTGTCGCCCGATCTGCAGATTCAAGTGCTTCACATTGTTCAAGAAGCGCTCTCTAACGTACGCAAACATGCCAGAGCATCTAAGGTGTGGCTTGAGGTCAAGCAGCAACCGCAATGGCGCTTTGAGGTTCGTGACAATGGCATCGGCTTTCGTCCTCACGGCGAGGAGCGCGGCGAGACCCACGTGGGCCTGCGCATCATGACAGAACGTGCGCAGCGTATTGGGGCACAGTTGGACGTGACGTCCACGCTGGGCAATGGAAGTTCCGTCACGCTGACCTTGCTGCCGCCTGCGGCGGTAACACCCGACCCCATCACGAAACCTGTTGATGCGCTCGCCCTACCCGCCTGAAACGACCCATGCATGCTGCTGACCCACCCCCCATTCGAATTCTGGTCGTTGACGACCACACCCTGTTCCGACGCGGCTTGATGGCGCTGCTGTCACGTGACGCGGCTCTCGCCGTGGTGGGTGATGCCGCCGATGCCGGACAAGCGATTCGAAAAGCGAGTGAGTTACAGCCTGATGTGATCTTGCTTGACAACCACTTGCCGGGGGTGAATGGCGTGGACGCGCTACCCGATTTGCAAGAAGCCGCGCCCACGGCCCGGATTTTGATGCTCACGGTGAGTGAGGATGAACATGATCTGTCTGCCGCATTGCGCGGCGGGGCAGCAGGCTACCTGCTGAAAACGATCGACGGCGACGCCTTGACGCTGGCCATTCAAAACACCATGCGCGGAGACAGTGTGATTGCCCCTGAGATGACCAGTAAATTGGTTTCGGCCTACCGAGATGCAAGCACCCAAGACACACCGCCACCCACAACACCCGCTACCCACGGCGTGTTGGAAACCCCCAAAACAGTGCTCTCCACACTGTCCCCCCGAGAGCATGAAATACTGCGCGGCATCGCCAGTGGTGCCAGTAACAAGCTCATCGCTCGCGACTGTGGCATTGCTGAGACCACTGTCAAAATTCATGTCCAACACATTTTGCGCAAATTAAATGTGAGTTCTCGCGTTCATGCCGCCGTCATAGCCACAGAGCTTGGCCTGCTTTGATTTAAATCAATCTATCCCTTTAAACGCGGGTAAGTAGTTCTAAAGAACTAACGAATTCCCCAGGGAGTAGTTCTTTTTGACAGGTCAACCGCTCCCACAGAAGGATATCGAAAGCCCTTTTCATGGCCTAAAGTAAGGCCAGTCAAAAAGGAGTTTCGATATGACGAAAAAAGGCCAAGCGCTTTCTGTACTGATCGCCAGTACGATCGCGTTCACGGTGTGTTTTATGGTGTGGATGGTGTTCGCCGTCATCGGCATCCCC
>JAGODZ010000282.1 GCA_017997975.1 Rhodoferax sp. | reverse complement strand
GATCAGGCAGGCATTGTGTCTTTGCCATGCAATTACATTTGATCTTCGTGACCAAATACCGAAGGAACGTGTTTGATGGCGATGCCATTGAACGCGTGGGCGAGCACTTCAGGCGCGTGGCCAATGACTTTGAAACGAAGGGGGTGCCGTGCAACGGCGAGGACCATCACCTTCACCTTTAAAACAGACCGCTTTAACAGCGGTCATGCCTTGTATCCCCGCGCAAGGGCGTCGGCTTTGCCTTGGGGCCATTCGGCCTGCGCAGGTTTGACCGAGGCCAACCGCCTATTTGACACGCGCCGCCTACTTTTCACGACACCCTCTATTCGCATGAACTCAAATAACCGAGACGACTTACGCCGTCACAAACCAGCCTCCCCCATTGAAGCCCGACGGTTTCGCGCATCCGACCAGGAAAAGCAGCGCCAGGCGGATGATTTGAAGCGGCGCTTCGCCCGCTACAGCAGCGGTACATCGCGGGTGGCGTGGCTCAAAAGGCCGGGCCCCCGTTGGGGGCGGTGGGCGTTGGCCGTGCTGGTGGCGGTCTACTTGCTGTGGGTGGTGTTGGCCTGACATGGCAGCGCCCTTCCCCCTGCAGACTGATGTACAAATGCTCCTTAAAAAGGAGCATCTTGCGCAATCCTATCAAGGGTTAGAGGTCGATTTGGCACTTAAATAACAGGGCGAAAGACGCTCGTCTTCAGTGGCGCTAGCGCAGCGTCATTCGGTCTGCTTGCGCCGTTTTTTTGTCGCACGGATCTGTCCGCAACAGGCAGTCCATCACCCTACAATCGGCAAAAATTAAACCCGACAAGCCAGGAGAATTTGATGTCCACAGACTCCGTTGCCAGCACGTCAACCCAGCCCGCGACCCCTGCCTTTCAGCTCACCCCGCCCGAGGTGCTGGTTCCACTGAGCAACCAGAGCGCCAAGACCGCCATGCCGGTGGCGCCCGAGGTTCGCAGTGCGGTGGAAGATCAGGTGGACCGGTTTGTGGCGGCCTTGCTGACCGAAGATGTTCAAAGCGACAGCTTTCGCGCCAAGCTCGACAGCGCGTTTGCGCTGGGCCGCGAAGAGGTGTCGGTGGCGGCCAGTTTGATGCAGGGCCGTTTCATGGCGCGCAACTTTGTCGGTGTGGAAGACAGCTCCGCTTTCAAGGCCGTGCGTGAGATGCGGGGGCATTTGGATGAGCTCAACCCCGGCAAAGACGGTGACTTGTTTCAGCCGCAAAAGCTGCTCGGCTTCATTCCCTACGGCAACCGTTTGCAAGCGTACTTTCGCAAATACCAAAGCGTGGGCGATCAGCTGCAAAAAAGCATGCAGCAGTTGTATTCGGCGCGTGATGACATGCAGCGCGACGTGGTGGAACTGGAGGTGACGCGCACCAAATTGTGGGACGCCATGCAAAAGCTCACCGGCGCCATTCAATTCGCCGAGTCGCTGGACGCCAAGCTGTTTGGCCAAGTCGAGGCGCTCAAAGCCACCGATCCCCTGCGCGCCAAAGCGCTGGAGCAAGAGGTGTTGTTTTACGCCCGGCAAAACCTGCAAGACATGCTGACGCAACAAGCGGTGTGCACCAACGGCTATTTGGCGCTGGACGTGCTGAAGAAAACCGGCCGCGAAATGATGAATGGCTGCACCCGCGTGGCCACCACCGGCATGAGTGCGCTGGCGGTGGCGCAAACCGTGGCGCGCGCCACGGGCAACCAGATCAAGGTGATGGAGATGTTGACGGGCGTGAACAGCTCGATTGAAAGCCTGATTGCCGAATCCGGCCGCCAGCTCAACACGCATGTGGAAAAAACGACGCAGTTTGCGCAAAACCCCATGGTGGGCGTGGAGAAGCTCAAAGAAATGTTTGACCAGACCTTCAAGGCCATGGATGCCATGGACACCTTTCGCAGCAAGGCGATTGACGTCATGGGTCAAAACAACACCATCATGGCCGCTGAGATCAAACGCTCCGAGCAGTACCTCGACAAGGTTCGCCTAGAGCAGGCGCGCCAGGCCACCAGCTCGCAGATGAGTGGCCCCGTGAAGCTCTGATGTTTGAATCCCGTTTCTGAATTTTTCACCCCAAGGAGAGACAACAATGGCAACCCGTTATGTGATGCAGCGCGACACCCGCGCCTGGCGTGTTCAAGTGCGATTGGCATTTGGACTGGCCGTGTTGTGTGCCGCCGTGGGTATTGTGCGCATGCCCGGCGGCGAGCTGGACCGCGCCTTTCTGGCCATTGGCATGTTCTTTTGCCTGTTTGCCTCGTTTGCGGTGGCCAAAACGCTGCGCGACAACCGCGACGGTCAGATTGACACCGCGCAGTGGGTGTTCACGGTGTGGATTGCGTTTGCCGCCGCCGTGCTGCTCACCGGCTGGGGGCTGTGGCGCATGGAGATTGGGGAGTGGCAGAAATATTACATGCTGGTGACGTGGCTCTTTTTGGTCAGCAGCACCTTCACCTTGGCCAAGACGGTGCGCGACTCCCAAGAAGCCGATTTGCTGGAGCGCCGCGCTGCCAGCCAGCGGGAAGTGGCCGAACCCAAGCCGCCCGCTGCGGGCTGAATACGGCTTTTTCAGCGCGTTTTCTTGGACTCTAGAAAACGCTGTTGCTTCAGCAAATCTTCGGCCGCACTGCGGCCGATTTTTTTGCTCCGCTTTTCAATCTCGTCTTGCAGCGTCAACAGTTGTTGGGTCAAAGCGTCTTCTGGCGAGGGCTCTTGCGGGGACAGCGCTTGGCTGCGGTGCTCTGGCGGCACGCGCAGAAAAGCTTCCAGCGAATCAGGAATGTAGCGGCGCACACACTCCACTAAAAACATGCGGTCGTCTTGCGTGAAGTGCTCATCCACCGGGCCCACATGGTGGGCCGCCTGCGCCAGCGCGGTCTTGATGCGCCGCAACACCGCATGCACGGTCGGGCTGAGCTCCGGGGCGGTGGCTTGCAGCGCCTCGTCAAAGGTCGTCAAGGTGGCCTTGTCAAACAAAGGGGCCGTTGCCCCCAACCCACGAGAGGCTGAAAAACCGGCAGGGCGCTTCACCCCTTTGACCCATCCCAAGACCCCCAACAGCAGCAACCCCAACGCGACAGCGCCCAGCAGCAGCGACATTTGCAGCCACGCCAGCAAACCCGTCAGCACGCCCCCCGTGAACACGATGGCGAAAATAATCTGCAGGGCGTGAGGGGCCTGATGCACCGGCGCTTGAGCCGATTCCAACTGTTGCGCCAGCCCCGCCCCCAAGGCGCTTCGGGCTTGCGAGCGTTCCGCGCGCGCAAAGGCCTCCGGGCTCACCGTGTCTTGCGCCGGCGAGGCCCCCCGTTGCTGGGGGTTGGCCGTGCGCCGGTTGATCGGGCCATCCCCACTGACCCATCGGGATTCTTGTTCGTTGTCGTTCATGGCGGTGGCGGTCAATAAGATGGCAGTTGAGTGCGGTGCGGCTCGATTCTGCCACCGCCCGCACGCGCTAAATCACCAAGTGGGAATGCCCCACGCCGCCGCCTTTTTCAACGCGAGCAGGTGGCGCTGCCAGAGCCTATGACGAGGGGTTCCCGCTGCTATGCCCAATGTGCGGGGGCCAGATGCGCATCATTGCGTTCATCACCTTCAGCGCCGACATCTACAAGATGCTGGAGCACATCGGGGTAGCGCCTGAAGCCCCGCGTATCACCCCGGCACGCGCGCCACCGCTGTAGGACGAGTGTGATGCGCCCGGGGCGGGGGCAAGTGTGGAGAAGTGTGGAGAGCGGCTGGCCCAGTTGACGCCGCTGTGTCCGGGCGATTTTGCGGCCGTCAAGCGCCCGGGGGTGATTCTGGATGCCGAGTTATCCGCCGAGGAATTTCTGGCGCAGCCAGCAGCCTGTTGGACTTAGGAATCGTCGGCTGCAAATCGACCGCAGCGGGCTATTTTTGGCTTCGCCGCTCTGCGAGAACGCCGCTTTCTTACCCAATATCCAGATATTGGGCTGCGAAATCGTCAAAAACTAGTCGGCGCTGGGGCCGATTTTCGCTTTCGACGACCTAAGCCCGACAGGCTGCTAGATGCCGAGCACCGCATCAAGCCCGAGGTGCCCGAGGGAAGGGCGATGGGGTTTATGCGGTGAGGGGGTTGTGAATTGGTAACTGTTTGCACAGGTTGGACCTGTGGAAGCAATATTTTTTACCGCGTATTTTTGCGTTCAGCCCCTCCCAGGGCTGTCACCCAAGCGCGGGAAGCCCCGGAGTTCAGTCCGGGGTTGAGAGCGCGGACACCGTAGGTGTCCTAATGGGGTGTCTG
>JAGODZ010000279.1 GCA_017997975.1 Rhodoferax sp. | reverse complement strand
GTTTTGGCCTGGGCAATGATGTCCTTGCCCAGCAGCGCAGGCGGCAGGCTGGCCGCCTGGATCGGTGTCATGGACAGGTAACCCAGCTGGGTCAGGTTGACCAGGACGTGGGGGGGGAGGGACAGGGACGCGAAGTCCGAGGGAGAAAAAGAGGAAGTCGTGGAAGTCATTCCTGATTATCGGCGGCGGCATGCGCAGCCTGCAGCACTGCCAGCAATACGGGGGCGTTCGTCCCCGCATTTGGCAATTTTTGGCGTGCCCATAATTCCAACGCAGGCAAGTCAAAAAACGCCGGGTTTGCCTGCAGCGCCTGTGTTGCCACCGACAGATAGGCTGCCGGGCAACCCATCAAAAGATGCTGAAAAACCATAGCTTCCAGGTGCTGATGATTTTTAAGGCGTTGACTTGCCGTCTCACCATCCCACCGCCACAAGCATGTCGCGGCAGCAAAACCCAGGCGCTCGTGTGACAGGAAGTCGCACAGCAAAGGGGCAATTGTCGAACCGAAACGCTCGAAAAATTGCTCTTCCTGACCATATGCAATTGTCAAAGGGTTTTGTTCCAGCGCCGCAAGCAAAAGCGGGGTTAGTTTTTTCAATAGCTGCGGCCGAAAATCCGGAGGCAGACTGACTGGAACACCTGTCAAATGCCAGATGTCTTCCTCGCTCAGCAAGTCGAGAGCAGCGGCTGGGTTCATCGCTCCCAGTAACCAGCGTCTTACTTTTGACATAAGAAGAACAAGGTATTTATCGGCGGAGGAACCTTTTCTCTCAAACTCCAGGCGCGCTGGCCACAGCCGTAAAGCAGCCTCAGAGGCCTTGCTTGCGCCAAAGCTCTCCAAACGCTCGATGAGTGCGTCCTGTGCCCAGACGCATTCGTTGACACTTGCCCACCAAGTCAACTCTGGCAACCTGTTCCCAGCAGCGGCCCTTGCCAACAAGGCAACGTGCAAGGCACGGGGCGCATCAGCAAAGGGCGCATCAAACTCCTTGAGCCACTCATCAACCACCTTCAAGAACCTCAGCCATGTTGGCGATGCAGGCTCGTACTTTTCATCAAACCACAGCGTACTAACCCACCAAGGTGCTTCAGGCAAGGTCTGGCACCAGCCGGGAAACAGCCAACTACCTTCCCGCGCTCCGTCATTGGGAAGGAGGCTCCAGGCCCAGCAAGCCGTGATCCACTGCAAACGTTCATCGGCGCTTTGGGTCGGACGCGACCATGGCACTGGCAACGCCCACTCCGCAGAGGCCATGTCAATTTGTGAGATGACGCACCGCGCCAAAGGCAGAACGTCGGTGGCATTGTTGACTGCCCCGCTCGCAATCCGCCGACCTACCGCCATGAACAAGGCCTCAAGCGCACCGACAATTGCCGCGCTGGCGTCCCTATCGGCGGGGCCATCACACACCCGCAGTGATGCGGCAACCAGTTGATCAAGCGACATGGCGTCGAGCACACCGTCGACCACCGGACGGCGCTGTGCATCGAAACAAGCCCAACCCCATCTTTCAGCGGCTTCGTTTGCCACTTGGTGCAGAAGCTTGTCGCGCACCAACAAGCCCGCCAAGGCTCGGTACTGAAAGTCATAGTCGCCAGCAGAATCGACCTGAATCAGCCCACTGGCCAACAAGGCATCGGGATGACCCAACTCTGCGGACTGCGCCAGCTTTGCCAACTCTTTTCTCACTGCGGCCAAATTTTTACTGCTGGCGCTCCTTGCAATCGCTGCGGGTAATACGGCAACCAGCGCGTCTGGCGACAGCGACAACCACACCTGCATCGGCAAGGCACCACACCAAGGAAGGTCACTGCGATCCCAACGCTTGTGTACCAACTCCGCCATTTGCGCCTGTCGGTAGGCGGGCCCGGATTTGAACAGTGCCTTCGCCAACTTTTCCCCGCCATCCTTGTCGTTAGGACTGGGCAGTTTCGTGGATGCAATGGAGTTCATGAGTTGGCACAACTGCAGCATGTCAGATGGCGTTGAAAACCAGACCGACTGCGGGTCAAACCGACCCAGCCACTTCTGCGCGTCTTCTGTTGAGAAAAGTACGTCGGGATGATGCCGGTCAAGTCGTGCGCCTACCCAGGCCGTCAACTTCAAACGCCAGTCTGGCGAAAGCGACCACGTCCATCGCTTGACATCACCACTAAACATGCCCGAATGGGTTAACTCAAACTTTCTCCGCTCACGCCCTCGCAACGCGATACGCTCCCAACTGTAAAAACTGGCAGCCTCAGGCTTTTCTGCCTCACGCGGAAAGGTGAATGGCGCGATCACCAGCAAACCTGCTGAATCAGGCCTGTCAGCCATCGCATAAAGATCTGCTTCGCCGCTGCTCAAACTGACGGAAACGATCAGCGGCTTGCCCCCGCGAAGCTGCTCCTCTGCATCTGCCAACGTTGGCACAACCAACACATCAAACCGCCCAGCGGCCAGCAGCTTTTGCGTGAGCAATTGCTGCTCGATGGGGCTGTCAACGTGCAGCCAGGCCAAGCCCGACGGGGGCCGCCAAGAGGCAGGATTGGGTTCCAGCCATTCCTCCAACGTCTCGCGGCCATATTCATTTTTTGCTTGACTGGCATCCAGCACCTCTTGGCCCAGTCGCCAAGACGCTTCGCGCTTCAAGTCCAGCGGCTTCAGGGCAGGAAAGTCGGAAAAGCTGACGATGAAGCTGGCGGAACTGGCCAGAACGCCCAAGTCTTCGACGGTAATTTCCAGAAGGTTGGCGAGCGTCTGCGTTGGCTCGGGACGGGTTCGCCACCATGTGGCGTCGCCCTTGTTAAGGGCACCTATCTTTGCCGCCAAAGCGGGGGCCTGACACCCCCAGGCCACATGGGGAAAGCCGTCGATTAACGCTTTCGCCAATTTACGGTCTGAGCCGAAATCGCGGTATTTCGGGGCGCTGGTAACAGGGTTGGACATAAATGGATGGGTTTTGCTGGACTGAGGTAGGAGCACACCATAACGCAACCAATTGCCACATGCATCGATTTTGCATCGATGCAGCACTGGCGCAGAATAACCAACAACAGTGATTTTTTGAGATCAAATTCATCCCATCGAATCCACTCAGGTTTCGATCTGCATGTCCCAGCACCCCATAAAAGGCATGCCGCAAACCACGGGGGTTTTTGAAGGAATCACCATGAGCAAGCCACGTCCACCCAATGGCCCAAGCACCGTCCCAGGCCGCAAATCCGGTGACCGCCGCGGCAACAACCCACCTGCGAATCCACCTTCGCCTAAAAGCGAATAAGGCACCGCAACCTCAACCAAAGGAAAAGTATGAACCGCACATTCAACGACCAAGGCGCAGGCTGGCCCAGCCAAACAGGCGAACCCTCCGGCAAGGGGCGTGACAACGCACCACCAAAGAAGTAATTACCTCCCGACGAAGTGCCGTTTAAATGCCGTCACAAGTCAATCAACAAGGCGACCCCAAAGGTTCACACAACCACCACCGGGGTCGCCTCACACGCTTTTCAGACCATGTTCAAACCATCTATCGCGGCCTTATTGGCTGCAGCCCTGCTCACGCTGAGCGCATGTGGCTCATCACCCGGCCCCAAGTACCGCAATGTCAGCTCCTACAGCGAAGGCATGGCCGCAGTACAAGCCCCCAATGGCAAATGGGGATTCGTCAACGAACGCCAGCAATGGGTCATTCCGCCACGTTTTGAAGAAGCAAAACCCTTCCAAACAGGTCGTGCCGCCGTGAAACAAAACGGCAAGTGGGGCTTCATCAACAAACGAGGTGACTGGCAGTGATGTGCAGAGCCAAGACACTCACAGAAAGCACGGCATGAAATATTGCGGAGCCAAAGAAATCAACACATTGATCAGGCAATTGGTCCTGAATGGGTGGGTCTTTCGCCGAGGAGGAAAACATGGACGCCTGACTGCGCCCGCCGGCAGACCCACGCTGACGGTGCCCAACTCTCCTAGTGATCGGCGTGCCCTGTTGAATTTTCGCCAAGATATTCGGCATGCAGAAAACCGGGTAATCGAAACACAACACAATCGCAGCAAAACCCCAAAGGAATTGCATGCAAACATTTGACTTCGATCTTTTTGTCATCGGCGGCGGTAGCGGCGGTGTGCGTGCTGCGCGTATGGCCGCACAGCGCGGGGCGCGTGTGGCGCTGGCCGAAGTGGGTGCACTGGGTGGCACCTGCGTCAATGTGGGCTGTATCCCAAAAAAGCTCTACAGCTATGCGGCGCACTACGCCGAAGCATTTGAAGAGGCCACCGGATATGGCTGG
>JAGODZ010000280.1 GCA_017997975.1 Rhodoferax sp. | reverse complement strand
GGCACCATTTGACGGTCTCACAAGGCGTCAAAACCCCTCTAAAACCCGCATGTCTCCTAGACATGCGGGTTTTTCTTTGCCTCATACCGCCTCACTGGCTACCATGACATACCAACAAAACGTTGGTATCTGTGTAGGTATCTGGAAATCCCAGCGCCAGAGATACCAACAAAAGGGGGCGTCCATGGCACTGACAGATACCTTCGTGAAAAACGTCAAACCCACTGGATCCAAAGCGGGCGAAAAACACGCCGATGGCCAGGGGCTATATCTCCACGTCAAGGGCGTCGGCAAATATTGGCGCATGAGCTACCGCTTTACCGGAAAGCAAAAAACGCTGGCACTCGGCGTGTACCCTGCGGTTTCGCTGGCCAAGGCTCGGGCTCGACGCGACAAGGCCCGTGAACTGCTGGCGGATGGGATCGACCCTAGCACCGCCAAGCGCGAGGAAAAGCGCGCCAAGGCAGACGCAGCCGCTCACACCTTTGAGCTTGTGGCGCGCGACTGGCTGGCCAAGACTGCAGCAGAGCGAGCGAGCACCACGCAAAACAAAATCACCTCATGGCTTGAGAAAGACGTGATCCCCTTCATTGGCGCCATGCCCATGTCGGCCATCGGACCCCGGGACATACTGGCGGCGCTACGCAAGATGGAAGCACGGGGCGCGCTGGACAGCGTGCACCGGGTCAAGCAAGTAACTGGGCAGGTGTTCCGCTACGCGGTGGCCATCGGCGCTGCCGAGCGTGATGTCACCCAAGACCTCAAGGGTTCACTGGCCAAAGCCGCCCCAAGCCACTTTGCGGCCATCACCGAACCGAAGCAATTGGGCGACTTGCTGCGCTCCACATTTGCCTACACCGGCCACCCTAACGTCGTGACCGCACTGCGGCTCACCCCGCTGGTTTTTGTGCGCCCGGGCGAACTGCGGACGATGGAATGGTCAGAGGTGGATCTAGAGACTGCGGAGTGGCGCATCCCTGGCGCCAAGATGAAGATGAAGGCAGACCACATCGTTCCCTTGTCCACCCAGGCGGTGGCGCTGCTGCGCGGTATGCACCCGGCCACGGGCCACGGGAAGTTTGTCTTCCCAAGCCTGCGCACTGGCGAGCGCCCCATGAGCGAGAACACCATCAACGCCGCCTTGCGCGGAATGGGCTACGCCAAAGAGGTCCATAGCGCCCACGGGTTCCGCGCAACAGCGCGCACCATCATGGATGAGGTGCTTGAGGAGCGGGTTGACCTGATCGAGCACCAGTTGGCACACGCGGTGAAGGACGTGAATGGTCGGGCCTACAACCGCACGGCGCACCTACCTGCTAGGCGGGACATGATGCAGCGGTGGGCGGACTATCTGGACAAGCTGCGCATTGGGGCGGACGTGATCCAGTTCAAGACGGCATAGAGACGTTTTCCAGTCACGCCTAGCCCTCGACTAAGCCGAGGCTGAAAACCGGGCCCCCCTGACCTGGCAGCGCTGACTTATTTCAGGTGTGAAATAGGTGACCGGATGAACTTGGAAATCATGAATGATTGGGATGCCATGCGGTTGGCTGATGTTCTGACAATTGCAGAAGCAGCTTGCTGCATCGTCGGCGTTCCTACAACTCGGCTTGGGTTCAACACGATGACCGACCCATATTTGCAGTCTGCGCCGGGGGACGGTACAAATGAAGATGTCAGTTACGCGGTTTTCAATCGCGTTGTGAAGGCTGTTAGTAACTCCATTAGGGCCGGGAAACTACAAGCAGTTGTATTAAACAAGGGCGAACATCAAGGCGCTCAAAGGTCTGGGGAAGAAACAGAATGCCTTTCGCGCCCCCCTGACGAAATTGACCCATGGGTAACATTGATTGACGTTGACACCCTCAAAGCATGGCTTGTTTCACGGAACCTCAGACCACCATTCTTCTTTCCCGATGAGACCGTCTGCACAGGCGATCCCGATTACCTCAACCCTAAACACCCGCGCTACTCTGGCAGGTTGGCAGCAGCAGTACACGCTTGGTTGGCAGTCAGCGATACAGACGGCAAAAGTCCCAAGCAAGCGCTGGAGAAATGGCTGCGCGAACATGCAGCGCTTTACGGAATGACAAGTGAAGAAGGAAATCCGGTCAATCAGACGGTTGAAGAGTGCTCTAAAGTGGCCAATTGGGACAGAGGCGGCGGCGCGCCAAAAACCCCCACAAGGGCAAAGCCTCCCACCGCTCGGGCGTAACCCACCCACCTACTTGAAACCCGCATGCTTATTGGTGTTGCGGGATTTTCTAAGCTCATCCGAATGCAATTCGGCACAGGTAGCCCACCTACCCATTCAACACGCTTTGGGGGTGGGTTTTCTGAAGTAGACCACCTATTCAAGTTGAGGCGGGCCAGACACATTCGAGCCATCCAATCACAAGGAGGCTTGCCATGTCACCCAAATCCAAGACAGTACCGAAGGCGATTGCACAGGCGATCCAGATCACCAAGACAAATCCCATCCCACTCATTCACGCTTCAGTTTTCGACAACCTCCCCGATAGCGCATTCATCCGCGAATCGCAACTGGTTCAAAGCCCCAAGCGCCCCGGTAATCCAGCTCCCCTGCCGTTTAGTGCACCGACCCTTTGGCGAAAAGTCAAAAATCGCACATTTCCAGCGCCAGTCCGACTGTCGGAGCGGGTTACTGCTTGGAAAGTAGGCGACGTGCGCTCCTGGATCGCGGCACAGAGCAATGCCTCGATTTAAGGAGCTGACGATGCAAACCAAATCCATGCTCCATAAAAAGCAGCCGACTGCACTGGACCTCATCGCCACCAAAACCGAGGCACGCATCGACACCCGCCTGCTGGCGCAGCACCTCGAAACCCAACACGAAAGTCTGTTCAAGCTGGTCACCACCCACCAGGGGGACTTCGAGGAGCTGGGAAAGGTCCGATTTCAAATCGGACCTTCTCCAGACAGTCGCACCGGGCAGTCGATGAAATTCGCTCTGCTCAATGAAGACCAGGCCTACCTGCTGCTGACCTACAGCCGCAATACCGCCCGTGTTCGCGAGCTGAAAATCCGCCTGGTCAAGGCGTTCCGTGACGCGCGCCTGACGGCTGATACGCGCAAAGCTGAATACCTGCCGACCTACCACCGCCTGCATGACGGCATCCACGTCTTGGCATCCGGCTCACCCAATGAACACTTCGTGCACAGCAACATCAACAAGCTGGTGAACAAGGCCGCAGGCGTAGAGGCTGGTCAGCGCGGGGCCACGCCGCTCGCAAAGCTGTCCATGCTGGCCGTTGGCCAGACCTTGGCGGCCGGCGCGCTGCATGGCGCCTTGGACCACCACGACGGCTACCAACGGGTCAAGCGCGTACTCCAAGCGTTTGAAGCGATTGCCCAACCGCTGCAATTGACTGCCGACGACAATGGCTAACGGCCGCAACAAAAGCCGCAAGAAGGGCTCTGGTCGCGATCCTGGGGGGTTTGTCGCCCTGCCATGGTCCGTGTTGGATTGCCCGGCCTTCTTGGGCCTCAGCCACCCTGCACGCTCGCTGCTCCTTGAGTTGGCGCGCCAATTCGTATTCGACAACAACGGACGCCTTTTGGCATCCGCCGCCTATCTGGCCACACGCGGCTGGAAAAGTGCAGACGTGATTACACGGGCCAAGCGTGACCTGATCGAAGCCGGGTTCATTCATGAGACAGTCAAAGGCCATCGCCCCAACAAGGCGAGCTGGTACGCCGTCACATGGCAGACGCTCGACAAAATCGCCGGTTTCGACCTTGGTGCTACCGAGACGTTTGTGCGGGGTGCCTATCAAAAAAACGCAAGCCTTAGACCGTCTCCCGGTGTAGGGAGGCCTTCTATTGCACCGTCTCCCGGTGTAGGGAGTGCCCCGCCTACACCGTCTCCCGGTGCTATCAGGAGTGTTTTTGTACCCCCGTCTACACCGTCTCACGGAAACCATCTAGAGATGCCATCTGTAGGCAGTCAGATGCAGCACTGAGGAACAAGGGAGTGAGTGGCTCAAAACCATGGTGACCGCCTTGCAACTCATGGCGGGCCCATCGCTACCCGGCGACTTCACGACGATGCTGCAACGTTGCAATGGAATTAGAGAAGCGACATCATGAGTAAGACCAAAACAAACCCCAAGGCCCTGCCCGTGGCCAAAGACCCCAGCCAGACGACAGAGCAAGCGCTTGCCCGCGCTGCCGTGAATCCATCCATTAACAGCGCGGCAGTGATGGGGGCATATCAGGGCAACCTGATGGGCAACACCTTGGACATGG
>JAGODZ010000278.1 GCA_017997975.1 Rhodoferax sp. | reverse complement strand
CGCAGCGGGCTATTTTTCGCCGCTTTCTTACCCAATATCCAGATATTGGGCTGCGAAATCGTCAAAAACTATCCTCGCTGGGGCCGATTTTCGCTTTCGACGACCTAAGCCCGACAGGCTGCTAGGCGCACCAGTGAGCCGCGCTCTAGCCAGGGGGCGCCCAGCTTCAGGCGGATCAGGGCGATGCCCATGCCGGCGGCGGCGGCATCGCACATTAGGCCGATGTCGTTGAACTGCGAGCCGTCAATGGGTTCGGGCCAGTCGAGGTGGTGGGCGGCGAACCAGTTGCGCCACGGCTCCAGCGGGCTGCGCAGCAGGCGCTCAAGTTCCAGGTCGTCCGCCACCACAAAGGGGCCGTGTTCGCGCACAAAGGCAGGTGAGGCCAGAGGGGTGACTTCGTCTTTCATCAGGCAGACGTGTTCGACGTCGGCATAGCGGCCGGTGCCAAAGCGCACCATCAGGTCGGCGTCTTCGGCCACCACGTCGAGCAGCGGAATGGAGACTTGCAGGGTGAGGTCGATCTCGGGGTAGGCCTCGGTGAACTGGCGCAGGCGCGGGATGAGGATGGAGCGGGCAAAGGTGGGGGTTACGGCCAGGCGCAGCTTGCGTTTGCCCGGCGCGGCGGCCGAGCTGGGAAACTTTTGCAGCATGGCCAGCCCTTCGCGCACGTGGGCGAGGTATTCGCTGCCCTCCACGGTGAGCGAAAAGTCGGCCCGGCCAAACAGCTTGGTACCAATGATTTGCTCCAGCTGTTTCACCCGGTGGCTGACGGCGCTGGGGGTGACGCACATTTCCTCCGACGTTTGGGTGACGCTGCGCAGGCGCGCCAGCGCCTCAAAGGTGAGCAGGCATTGGATGGGGGGAATGCGGGCGGCGGTCATGGCGTTGTTTTTACACCGAGTGGGGGCGGGCGGGGGATTCAGCCGTGCAGGTAGCGCTGCTCTAGGTGGGCGCGGAAATGGCGGGGGTTGAGCGCTTCTCCGGTGGCGCGGCGCACCAGTTCCGGTGTTTCCCAGCGGCTGGCTTGCTGCCAGATGTTGGCTTTTAGCCAGTCAAAGATGGGAGCGAGGTTGCCGCCCGCCACTTGCGCGTCCAAATCAGGCTGGGTCTGACGCAGGGTGGCGAAGTATTGGGCAGCGTACATCGCGCCCAGGGTGTAGCTGGGAAAGTAGCCAAAGCTGCCGCCCGTCCAGTGAATGTCTTGCAGGCAGCCTTGGCGGTCATTGCCGCGCGTGTCCACGCCCAGGTAGTGCGCCATTTTTTCAGCCCACAGGGTGGGAATGTCGTCGGCTTCGATGTCGCCGTCGATCAAGGCACGCTCGATCTCGTAGCGAAGAATGACGTGGGCCGGGTAGGTGAGCTCGTCGGCATCGACGCGAATGAAGCCGGGGCGCACACGGGTGTAGAGGCGGGCGAGGTTCTCGGGGGCAAAGGCGTCTTGTGCGCCCAGGTGTTGGGTGACCAGCGGCGCAATCAGACTCAGAAAAGCGGGGCTGCGGCCCAGTTGCATCTCGAAAGAGAGGCTTTGGCTTTCATGGATGCCCATGGAGCGCGCCCGGCCCACCGGCAAGTGGGCGGTGTCGCGGGGCAGGCCTTGCTCGTAGCGGGCGTGGCCGGTTTCGTGCACGATGCCCATCATGCTCTGCATGAAGTCGTCGGTGCTGTAGCGGGTGGTGATGCGCACGTCTTCGGCCACGCCGCCGCAAAACGGGTGGGCCGAGATGTCCAGCCGACCGGCTTCAAAGTCAAACCCCAGCAGGCCCATGATGTCTTGGCCCAGAGCGCGCTGGCGCTCAATGGGGAAGGGGCCTTGGGGGGTGATGAGGATTTCTGTGGCCTGTTTGGCTCGCACTTGGCGAATCAAATCAGGCAGCCAGGTTTTCACGTCGCCAAAGATGGCGTCAATGTCGGCACTGCGGGTGCCGGGTTCGAACTTGGCCATGAGCGCGTCATAGGGGCTGACGCCTTGGGCTTGCGACAAGGTGTGGGCTTCTTCGCGCGACAGGGTGAGCACTTCCCGAAAATTCCCCAAAAACCCAGCCCAGTCGTTGGCTGCGCGTTGCGTGCGCCATGCGTGCTCGCAGCGCGAGGCGGCCAAGGCTTGCGCCTCGACCAGACGGGTGGGCAGCAGATTGGCTTGGGCCCAGTCGCGCTGCATTTCGCGCAGGCTACTGTGTTGGAAAGCGTCCAGCGACTCGGCTTGGGCTTGCTCTAGCAGCGGGGCCAAGGCGGCGTCGGTCAGGGTGTGGTGCAGCAAAATTTGCAGCTCGGCCAAGGCCGCGCCGCGTGCGTCGTTGCCTTTGCTCGGCATCATGGCGGCTTGGTCCCAGCCCAAAAACGCGCCTAGGTGTTGGTAGCGGTACAGCCGGGTGAAAGTCTGGGTCAAAGCGGTGTAGGCGGGGGTGCTCATGGGTGGTGTCCGTTGTGTCAATTTTTGGGGGGCGTTGAAGCTGACCATTGTTGCATTGCCTACATTGAAGCGCTGAGTACAATGCCGCCCACTCTTCACTCTGGTAGCCCCTATGTCCGACCGCCTTGCCGTGCTGCCCCAGTACCTGATTCCGAAACAAGCTCTGACCGCTGTGGCCGGGCGCATTGCCAGCGCGCGCGCGGGGGAGTGGACCACGCGTTTGATCGAGTGGTTTGTGCAGCGCTACAACGTCAATATGGCGGAGGCGGCCAACCCGGATGTGGCCAGTTACGCCACCTTCAACGAGTTTTTTACCCGCGCTTTGAAGCCCGGTGCCCGGCCACTGGCGCGGGCCGACCTGATTTGCCCGGTGGACGGGGCCATCAGCCAGTTCGGGCCGATGCAGCGCGACCAAATTTACCAAGCCAAGGGCCACCAGTACTCCAGCACGGCGCTGGTGGGTGGCGATGCGGCTTTGGCGGCGCGGTTTGACGATGGCCACTTTGCCACCTTGTACTTGAGCCCGCGTGACTACCACCGCATTCACATGCCGTGCGATGGTCGCTTGACGCGCATGATTTACGTGCCGGGCGACTTGTTTTCGGTGAACCCGACCACGGCGCGCGGTGTGCCGGGTTTATTTGCGCGCAATGAGCGGGTGGTGTGCGTGTTTGAGTCGGCGCGGGGGCCGTTTGTGCTGGTGCTGGTGGGGGCCACCATTGTGGGCAGCATGGCCACGGTGTGGGCGGGTGTCATCAACCCGCCCCGGCCCGGTGAGTTGCGCGAATGGCGCTATGAAGATCAGAGCATCATCCTCAGGCAGGGCGAGGAGATGGGGCGGTTTTTGTTGGGGTCAACGGTGGTGATGCTGTTCCCCAAAGGGCCGCTGACCTTTAACTCGGCTTGGGCACCGGCGGGTGGGGTTCAGTTGGGGCAGGTCATGGGCCGCTTCGCCGCGTAAACCGCGCACCGGTTCGGGGCTGGGCGGCGTTCACCGGGCCAGCCTGTTTTTTTTGCTATTTGAAGATCACGGTTTTGTGGCCGTTGATCAGCACCCGGTGCTCGCTGTGCCATTTCACGGCGCGGGCCAGCACTTGGCTCTCGGTGTCGCGGCCCAAGGTGGTCAGGTCTTCGACGGATTTGCTGTGGTCCACGCGGGCCACGTCTTGCTCGATGATCGGGCCTTCATCCAGGTCGGCGGTCACGTAATGCGCGGTGGCGCCAATCAGTTTCACCCCCCGGTCGTGCGCTTGGTAATACGGCTTGGCGCCCTTGAAGCTGGGCAAAAATGAGTGGTGAATGTTGATGGCGCGCCCGGCCAGTTTGCGGCACAGGTCGTCGCTCAGCACTTGCATGTAGCGCGCCAGCACGACCAGCTCGGCACCTTCGTTCTCGATGATTTCAAACTGTTTGGCTTCCGCCTGGGCTTTGGTGGCGGCTGTCACCGGAATGTGGTGAAACGGCACGTTGTAGCTGGCGGCCAGTTGGTAAAACTCGCGGTGGTTGGAGACGATGGCGCGAATGTCCAGCGGCAGCAGGCCCGATTTCCAGCGGAACAGCAGGTCGTTCAGGCAGTGCCCGTCTTTGCTGACCATGATCACGGCGCGCATGGGTTGGCTGCGGGTGTGCAAATGCCAGTCCATGGCGAAGGGTTGCGCGAAGTCGGCCCATTGGGCTTTCAAGGCGTCGTGGTCGGTTTGATCGCACGCAAATTGAATGCGCATGAAAAACAGACCGGTGTCGGGGTCGTTGTATTGGGCGGCCTCTTCAATGTTGGCACCGCGTTCCAGCAAAAAGCCGGACACCGCGTGCACCAGGCCCAAACGGTCTTGGCAAGACAAGGTGAGTATGTAAGCAGTAG
>JAGODZ010000008.1 GCA_017997975.1 Rhodoferax sp. | reverse complement strand
ATTCAAGTTAAGAATGGCGTGCAGGCGCTGTCAGAGCCCCCTTGAAACGCTGAGAATCAAGTCAAAGGCACGCACGACCCCACTGTTTTTTGCTTACGGCTCTCCGAGCCTGATGTCTCGTGAGGACTTCCGGCGAGAGAATCACGAGCCCAGAGCCCATTGAGCGGGGTATGGCGTACCGTTCGCAGTCTGCCTCAACGGACGCCGGTACGCCCTCCCCGGAGTCGCTTCGGCTGCTGATACGCTACTGCACCCCGTAGTGTTGAAGGCGAAGCGCGTCAACGATGCGGATGTCGCGCTTGTCCATCTCGATTAATCCCTTTTCCTCCAGCTCCCGTAGCACCTTGGAAAAGTACTCCGGTGTCAGGGAAAGACGCGAGGCAATGGTCGCTTTGCTCACCGGCAAAGCGACGGTAAAGGCTTCATCATTGGCGTTCTCGCTCATCTCATGCTCGCGCAGCAAGTAGCCAATCACCCGCTGCACGCCACTTTGCAAAGCACCCGATTCAATGTCATGGACCAGGCCGTGCAAACGGCGTGAAATACCAGCCAGCATGCGCATGCAAAACCGAGGGTCACGTTCAATTTCAGCCACGATGGCCAGCTTGCTCACAGTTAGCAACAGCGTGTTGGCTAGCGCCTGCGCATTCAGAATGTAGGGTTTGCTGGTGAACATCAGGGCTTCGGCAAAACTGTGGCCCGGCCCCACCAATTCAATCACTTTTTCCTGTCCAGTCTGGGACAGTGCAAACAATTTGACTTGGCCCGTGACCACCACGTGAAACTCTTCACACGGCTCTCCGTAATGGAACACGGTGTCTCCCCGACCCAGGCGCCGCAACTCGCAGCCCAAGGCCATGCGGCTTAAATCGGCTGGCGACAAATCGCTAAACAGGGGCAGCACCGCCAGAAAGCGCGGGATATTGAATTGACTGAATTCCATTTTCTTTCGATTACATTCTTAAGGTCGTTCAAGGATCAAAAACGTCCCTTGTCCTATCCTCACCGGAAATTATCAATCATTGGAGTTCCAACGCGATGAACCAAGAAAAATCCAGCGGCTTTACCAAGCAGATGGCCCGCAATATGTTTTATGGCGGATCTGTGTTTTTTATATTTGTCTTTGCCGGACTCATATTCGATAGCGAACGCAAGATCCCACACCGGTCGAATGCCGAAGCAATCACGCCCGCCGTAGTGGCCGGCAAGCACGTTTGGGAGACACGCAACTGCATCGGCTGTCATACGCTGCTAGGCGAAGGGGCCTACTTTGCTCCTGAGCTCGGTAATGTGTACGCGCGCCGTGGCCCTGACTTCATCAAAGCCTGGATTAAGTCCATGCCAACGAACGCGCCCGGACGCCGCCAGATGCCGCAGTTCGACCTGACCGAGCAACAACTCGACGATGTAGTTGAGTTTTTGCGATGGACCGGCAACATCAACACTGAAAAATGGCCACCGAATATCGAAGGTTAAGGCAAATAAAACTCTCCGGACCCTCAAGGAAATAACATGCAAGCGACTCCTCTTAAGTACGCATCGCAGTCGGTTTCGAAGTATTACTTCATAGCCGCACTGGCGCTGTTTACGGCTCAAATCATCTTCGGCGTGCTGCTGGGATTGCAATACGTGATCGGGGATTTATTCTTCCCCTACATCCCCTTCAATCAGGCCCGCATGGTGCACACCAACCTGCTCATTGTCTGGCTGCTGTTCGGCTTCATGGGGGCCGCCTATTACATGATCCCCGAAGAATCGGAGACCGAGTTGTACAGCCCCAAACTAGCGATGATCCTGTTTTGGGTATTCTTGGTGGCAGGCGCCGTCACCATCGTGGGTTATCTCGCGGTTCCCTATGCCACGCTGGCTGAGCTAACCGGCAACGATCTGCTGAAAACCATGGGGCGCGAGTTCCTAGAGCAACCGTTACCCACCAAAGTAGGCATCGTGATTGTGTGCTTGGGCATGCTGTTCAACATCACCATGACCGTTCTCAAAGGCCGCAAGACCAGCATCTCCGTGGTATTGCTGATGGGACTGTGGGGCTTGGCGCTGATGTTCTTGTTCAGCTTTGTCAACCCTGACAATCTGGTGCGCGACAAGATGTACTGGTGGTTTGTGGTTCACCTGTGGGTGGAAGGCACTTGGGAATTGATTCTGGGCGCACTGCTGGCCTTTGTGCTGATCAAGACGACCGGTGTGGACCGCGAAGTGATTGACAAATGGCTTTACGTCATCATTGCCATGGCATTGATCACCGGCATTTTGGGCACCGGCCACCACTTCTTCTTTATCGGTATGCCCGGCTACTGGTTGTGGGTCGGCAGCATCTTCTCGGCTTTGGAGCCCCTTCCTTTCTTCATGATGACGGTGTTTGCCTTCAACATGGTGCAACGCCGCCGCCGTGAACACCCTAACCAAGCCGCCTTGCTCTGGGCCTTGGGTTGCTCGGTAGTAGGCTTTCTCGGTGCCGGCTTGTGGGGTTTCATGCACACGCTGGCCCCCATCAACTACTACACCCATGGCACACAGCTCACCGCAGCACACGGCCACTTGGCTTTCTATGGCGCGTACGTGCTGGTCGTGTTGGCCATCATCAGCTACGCCATGCCTATCCTGCGCGGTCGTGAAGCCAATAGCCGCAAGGCCCAAAACGTGGAGATGTGGAGCTTCTGGATCATGACCATTGGCATGGCTGTCATGGTGTTGGCCCTGACCGGCGCTGGCATCTTGCAAATCTGGCTGCAACGTCTGCCCGAATCTGGTGCCATGTCTTTCATGGCCACACAGGATCAGCTCAACTTCTTCTATTGGGCGCGCATTGGGGGCGGTGTGGGCTTCTTGATCGGCTTGCTCACCTACCTGAGTAGCTTCTTCATTGGTGGCGCCTATGACGCCAAGGTGGACAGTACCTCCGGCATCTTGCCCCGTGCGGCCTAGAGAAGAGGTCTGCATATGACGATGCCAGTGCCCCTCAAGCGCGAGCCTCAAGGTCACGGCGCACCGTCACACCCACCCTACTATGCGGCGCAAGGCGGGGAGTGCGCCTTGTTTGAGCATGCTTGGCAGCAGCAGTTGCCACTGCTCATCAAGGGCCCGACCGGCTGCGGCAAGACCCGGTTTGTAGAGCACATGGCGGCCCAGTTGGGACGTCCGCTGATCACCGTGTCTTGCCACGATGACCTCAGTGCCTCCGACTTGGTCGGGCGCTTCCTGATTGGTCAGGGCAACACCGTCTGGTCAGACGGTCCCTTGGCCCGCGCCGTGCGCAGCGGCGCCATCTGCTATTTAGATGAAGTGGTGGAGGCCCGCAAAGACACCACCGTGGTGCTGCACCCCTTGGCCGACGACCGGCGCATTTTGCCGATTGAACGCACCGGTGAGCAGCTACAAGCGCCACCCGAGTTCATGCTGGTCATCTCCTACAACCCCGGTTACCAAAACCTGCTGAAGGGACTCAAACCCAGTACACGCCAGCGCTTTGTGGCACTGAGCCTGAACTACCCTGTGGCCGCAGTAGAGCGTCAGATCGTTCAAAAAGAAGCGGGGGTTTCAGAGCAAGTCGCTGACCAGTTGGTTCGCTTGGCGCAGTCACTGCGCAGCCTGACCGACCATGACTTAGAAGAGACGGCCAGCACCCGCTTGCTGGTGGCGGCAGCGCGTTTACATGCCTCAGGCCTGTCTCTGCACACCGCTTGCCAGGCGGCCATTGTGGACGCGCTAACCGACGACGCCGCCACCGCCGAGGCCTTGCACGAGGTGGTGCGCGCCCTCATTGGCGATGCGCACTGATACAGCCAGGCTGCAGGTCTGGCGCAGGCGCACGCAGACGGGTTTCTTCATTCTCTTTCTGCTGGCCCCTGCGCTGAACTTACTTCGATTTGATCTGAACGAAACCCAGCTTTGGTTTTTGGGCTTTCGCTGGTCACTCGGCATCGACGCACTGGTGCACGGTGAGGTAAGCGCCACGCAGGCGGCCCTCAACCTCCTCTTGCGCGCTTTTCTTCCAGGCGTCCTGTTCGTTGCCGTTTTTTTGGGCATTGCCTACCGCTATGGACGGGTGTACTGCGGCTGGCTGTGTCCCCACTTCTCTGCGGTCGAAGCGCTTAACAGTCTTTTGCACCGCGCCTGCGGCAAGCTCAGCCTTTGGGACCGCACGACCACCCCACGCCAGGGCATTGAGCCCGCCGCACGCTGGTGGCCGCTGTTTGGCTTGAGTTGCCTGATCATGGGTTTTTTATGGGCCATCACGCTGCTCACCTATTTGTTGCCGCCCAAGGTCATTTGGGGTGGATTGGTCACAGGAGAGCTGACGATCAACCAACTTCGGTTTCTGCTGGTCGGCACTACAGTTTTCACACTGGAATTTGCCTTTGCCCGCCATTTGTTTTGTCGTTTTGGGTGCGCTGTGGGCTTGTTCCAAAGCTTGGCGTGGATGGCCAATCCGCGGGGCATGGTGGTGGCATTTACCCGCGAGCGCGCGCGCGATTGCAAAACCTGCCGCGAGGAAACACACGTGCCCCCCGCCCTGCAGGATTCAGCCGCGCTTACCGCCCTGCCCGGCAACGCCTGCGATGCCACCTGCCCCATGCGACTGCGACCGCGCAACATCAAGCGGTTGATGTTCTCTTGTGTGCAATGCGGCCAATGCCTCAGTGCTTGCGACACCACCCACACCGCCCAGCACCGCACCCCCACCTTGCAGTGGGAAATTGGCGAAGCAGCACTGCGCGAAACCTTGCGCCAGCGCCGCGACGAACTTCAAGGAAAACCTTAATGGAAGAAATGGTGGGCCGCTGGTGGAATGACGCGCTGGTGCGCTGGACACAGCCCGCGCATGCGGCCAATGCTGTGCATTTGGACGATGTCAAAAAGACCATTGGCGTGATGTTTCGCGCAGCCGGCGGCTCTGGTAGCCTGCGGTTCGCGCCCGCCAGCGCCCAGCGCACCGGGGGACCGCGCAGTTTGCTACAGCGTGTGGCGGGCACCGGGGAACATGCCACATTGCCGGTACTGGAGGCGGACGTTTTCGCACTCCCCCCGACTTTGGCCGTGTTTGGCGACACCACGCTCAACCGCGACTTGTACCTTTGGCTGGCATTGCTGTCAGCGCACTTTGAGCCCACCGGATGCTGGATGGCGGACAACCTTCAGGCCACCCGGCGCGCCTTGCAGCACTTTCCCGGCTTTTATACGCGCTACCAACGCCTGCTGGCTGAACACCTGTCACAGAGGCCCCCTCTCGACAGCCTCAAAGGGCACAGCGTGCAGGCCGAGCAAGCCGTCCGGCGGGCGCTCGAAGGTCTGGGTTTGCCCGACAAAAGCACCACGGCCCTCGACGTCGCACCGGTGTGGTTGTGGGTGGGTGCAGGCAGTTCGCCCCCTGCTCAAGCCAACCCCAGCAGCACTCCGCCAGCACCCGACGCTGACGCACGCCCACCCACCACCCAAGACACCCAACGCCGCCGCGCCAAGCAGGGCCACCATGAGATGGAGCGCAACCCGCTGGTGCTGCCCTTTCGGGCCGAGGCACTGATGTCCTGGAGCGAGATGGTGCGCGTGAACCGCAGCACCGACGATGAAGACGACGGCAACGCCATTCGTGCGGCCAATGACATGGAGACGCTCAACCTGGCGCCAGACGGGCAGACACTGGCCGCTCGGGTGAAGTTCGACCTAGACCTGCCCAGCAGCAGCGCCGATGATCTGCCACTGGGGCCAGGCCAGCACTTTCCCGAATGGAACTACAAGCGCGCCGTGCTGGTGCCTGCGCACTGCTGCGTGCAAGAGCGGGTGGCACGCCCCGGGCAGGTATTCACACCCAGTATTTCGCTACGCAATACAGCGCGCCAGTTGCGCAAGCGGCTTGAAGTGCTGCGCGACGCACCACGCCAACAGCGCGGCCAGGAAAGCGGGGACGACATTGATCTGGATGCCTGGGTGCGTCTGCACAGCGACGACCTCGGTGAAGGTCAGTTGCGCAGCGACACCCCCGCTGTGTACATCCGCCGTGTGCGCGGCGACCGCAGCCTGTCCACGCTGCTGCTGGCCGATCTGTCGCAATCCACCGACGCCTATGCCAGCAACGAGGCCCGGGTGATCGACGTGATTCGCGATGCACTGTATGTGTTTGGCGAAGCGCTGACCGCCGTGGGTGACCCCTTCTCCATGTGGGGCTTCAGCTCAGTGCGGCGCAACAACGTGCGCATGCAGTACCTCAAAGGCTTTGACGAACCGTGGAACGACGCCACACGCGCTCGCGTGGGGGCGGTGCGCCCTGGCTACTACACGCGAATGGGAGCGGCCATTCGCCATGCCACAGTGCAATTGCAATCGCGCCCTGAGCGCAAACGCTTGCTGATGCTGCTGACCGATGGCAAACCCAATGACCTCGACGTGTATGAAGGTCGCTACGGTTTAGAAGACACCCGCCACGCCATTCACGAGGCCCGACTGGCCGGGCTCACCCCGTTTTGCGTGACCATTGACTCTGCCGCTCATGACTACCTGCCCATGCTGTTTGGCCGCCAAGGCTACGCCTTGGTCCACCGCCCGCAAGACCTGGTGAAGCGCCTCACACAGGCATGGACGGTGCTGGCACGCTAATACATTGCGCCTTATGAAGTCGTCATCCACGATGACGGCTCTTTAAGATGACGGCTTCACTGACCCAACTTGCTACGTGCCTTGGCAATTTCAGCACTGACGAGTACCGCATCACGTGAGCCGGGCTCCAAAACCGTCAAAACGGTTTCCCAGCGCGTGATGGCCAGGGTGTAGTCGGCGCGGCGGTAAGCAGCGGACGCCACCATCATCAGCGCTTCAGGTTGCTTGGGGTTGATGGCGAGCGCCTTGTCCAAAATAGCCAAGGGTCGGCCTTCGAGGGTATTGCCCGCCCGCATGGCCAGCAGATCTGCGTACTGTGTGAGCAAGTTGGCATCGGTATTGACCAGCTTGATCGCTTTTTCATAAGCATTCTCAGCCTGCTCCAGTCGCCCTTGTACTTTGTAGGCCCGTGCCAGTCGAGACCAGCCCTCAAGGTCATCCGGATTGGCTTTCAGTCGGTCTGCAAGTCGCTGAACCATCTGATTGATTTGGTCTTGCGTCGTGACGCCAGCTGCAGAGGAAACACTCGCATTCTTGCGGGCCTCAGCGAGACTGGACTCCACTTGTTGCGCCTCTTCTGAATCGGGCTCCAACACGGTTAACAGTTTTTCCCAATGCGCTACCGCTCCTGCGTAATCGGCTTGTTGATAGGACGCGATACCCGCCATCATCAAGGCGGTTGGATGCAGAGGGACCAACTTCAGGGCTTGATGAACCAACTCCAACGCTTTTCCATCGATGCTATTGGCTCGCACCGCCAGCAGATCTGCGTAGTCCACCAACATCTCAGCATCGGTATTGATCCAGTCCCCCGCCTTGACGTACGCTTGCTCGGCCTCTTCCATGCGACCCATGACTTTATAAGAACGAGCCAACATGGCCCAACCCTTGGTGTCGCTCGGATTGCTTTTGAGGCGATCCGCCAAAGTGTCAACCATCTGCTCGACCTTTTCGTTGGCCGCCAACTGGGCGCCCGCCGGATCCATGGCGGCCATGCTGCCTAACCAAGCATACATTCCTGCGCTGGCCAATGGCAGCAGCAAAGCCAGCGTCACCGCGAGACGTGTTCGTGAGTGCGTGCTACCTGCCTCACTGCTTGCCGGGACCACGGTCGGGGCGGCGACATCGTCGAGCAAGCGCAGCTGCAATTCATCTTTTGTCGCCTCGTGGTCTGCGACGCTCATCAACCCGCGTGCCAAGTCGCGATCAAGTGCATTGAGCTGATCCCGGTAAATCGAAGCATTGAGGCGTTCGCTTGAAACGCCAGACCCAGCCGTAGAGCGCAACAGAGGGCGAATCACCCAAACCACGGTGAGCACCGCTAACGCCGCAGTGATTGCAATAAAAATAATCATGAACGGGTTTCCGAGTCCTCAAGAAGGGCTTGTGCTTTTTCACGTTGCGCTGTACTTAGCTTGCCTGAAGCAGCGCTTCGTTGGTTGCTGCGAACGGTACGAAGCAGCACCACAATGGCACCGACCAGGAGTAAAAAGGGGCCAAACCAAAGCAGCCAAGTCACGGGCTTAACAGGTGGACGGTAGAGCACGAAGTCGCCATAGCGGACCACCATAAACTCCATGATTTGCGCGTCTGTTTTATTGTCACGAATCAACGCTCGAATCTCACGACGCAGGTCCAACGCCAAATCGGCGCGGGAACCCGCGAGTGACTCATTTTGGCAAACCAAGCAGCGCAACTCCGCTGAAATGGCAATCAGCCGCCGCTCCACAACAGGGTCTTCAGCCAAGGGAGTCGCCTCGCCAGCCAAACTATTGGCTCCCAAGAAGAGCGACAAAACCAACCCTAGCACGAGCCAGATCTTCATTTTTGTAGCTCCCGCACCATGGGCAATAAGATGTCCTTGAGCGATTCGACCGTGACGGGGCCAATGTGCTTGTAGCGGATCATTCCAGCCTTATCGATCAAAAAAGTCTCGGGAACACCATAGACACCAAAGTTGATCCCTATTCGCCCATCCCGATCGGTCACCGCCAACGCATAAGGATCCCCATGACGTGCCAACCACTTCAAGCCATCCGCAGGTTGATCCTTGTAGTCCAGTCCAATAATCGGCAGTGTTTTGGTTGTGGCAAACGCCATCAACACAGGGTGTTCTTCCCGGCATGCCACACACCAAGACGCCCAGACATTGAGCAACCAAACTTGGCCCAGCATGTCGCGAGAAGAAAACGTTTGTGCCGGATCATTCAAATGCGGCGCGGTAAATTCTGGTGCAGGCTTATCAATCAAAGGCGAGGGAATTTCATGGGGGTTGCGGGTCAAGCCAATGGCCAAAAAAACCACCAACACCGCAAAGATTCCCAGCGGAATCAACGCTTTTTTCATGCGGACACTCCACGCGCCACTGTTTTATCTGCACTCGCAGTCACCTTGCGACGGTAGCGCCGATCCAGAGCCGCCATGGCACCCCCGAACGCCATTAACAGACACCCCCCCCAGATCCAGGTAATAAAGGGCTTGTGGTACACCCGCATCGCCCACGCAGGGTTTGCACCGTCTTCCAAGCGCTCTCCCAGAGAGACATACACATCGCGCGTCAACCCGCTGTCAATGGCGGCTTCCGTCATGGGCATGGTGGAAGATAGATAGGTGCGCTTCTCGGGATGTAGCTTTCTGAGAATTTTCCCGTCCCGGCTGAGTTCTACGTCACCAATATCAGCGGTGTAGTTCGGCCCGACGGCGGAACGAATACCCATCAAACGAAAGGTGTAGCCCCCCACGGAAACGGTGTCGCCCTCGGCCATTCGAACGTCTTTTTCGGTCTCGTACCCGTTCACCATGGTGATTCCCACCACACACACGGCAATACCAATGTGCGCCACATGCATGCCCCAAAATGAAATCGGAATAGATTTCCAGTTCACTGTGTTTTTGAACTGTTGGTAGATTTGCAACAGACCCGCCAACACGATCCAGAACGCCAGCGTTAACCCCATCGCCACCCAAGCAGACCAAGGCCCAGCCAGCAGCGGAGCCGCACAACCCAACACCACAGCAGCGCCCGCTACGGGGCTTAAACGGCGTGTCAATTCGCGCATGCTGTCGTTTTTCCAGCGCGCATACGACCCGAATACCATCAACAACAAAACCGGGACCATGATGGGGCCAAATACAGCGTTGAAGTACGGTGGCCCCACCGACAATTTGCCCAAACCAAGGGCGTCAACAATCAAGGGGTACAGCGTGCCCAACAGCACGCTGGCCGCGGCCGTGGTCAATAACACGTTATTGACCAACAAAAAGGTTTCTCGCGACACCAGTGCGAACGAGCCCCCGGAGCGAACTTTGCTGGCACGCAGCGCAAACAAGGTCAGCGAACCACCCACCACCACCACCAGAAACAACAAGATAAACACCCCACGTTTTGGATCGACCGCAAACGCATGCACCGACGTCAACACCCCAGAACGCACCAGGAAGGTTCCCAACAAACTCAATGAAAACGCGGTGATCGCCAACACAATGGTCCAGTTTCGAAACAACCCTCTTTTTTCAGTCACCGCCAGCGAGTGAATCAGCGCGGTTCCCACCAACCAAGGTAGGAATGACGCGTTTTCCACCGGATCCCAGAACCACCAGCCACCCCACCCTAGTTCGTAATAAGCCCACCACGAACCCAGCGCAATTCCCAAGGTCAGGAAAATCCATGCAGCCGTCGCCCAAGGGCGAGACCAGCGTGCCCATGCGGCATCAAGCCGCCCATTGAGCAAAGCAGCAATCGCAAAGGCAAACGGCACGGCCAAGCCGACATAACCCATATACAACATGGGGGGGTGAAACACCAAACCCGGGTCTTGCAACAGCGGATTGAGGTCACGACCGTCGGTGGGAATATCACTTAACCGCAGAAACGGATTGGATGTGACCAGCATAAACAAGAGGAAGCCCACAGCGATCAAACTCAAAATACCCAACACCCGCGACACCATGGCGTCGGGCAATTGCCGTGAAAAAATCGACACAGCCAGCATCCACGATGTCAACATGAAGTGCCACAACAGCAGCGAGCCTTCATGGCCACCCCACACGCCCGCGATGCGGTACATGGCAGGTAGCTTTGAGTTGGAATGCTGTGCCACGTACGTGACAGAGAAATCGTTGGTGAAAAACGCATAGGTAAGACAGCCAAACGACAGGGCGGTCAACACCCACAACACCTGCACGCCAGGTCGGGCCATTGCCATCCAGTCCGAGCGACCCAAGTGTCCTCCCCACACACTGAGCACGCCGGTGCTCAGCGCAACCATCAACGACAAAATCAGTGAAAAGTGACCAATTTCTGGAATCATTTGAGCGTCTTTATGGTGTTTTGGGCTTGATCGACCGCATGCTGGGCCTCAGGGGGCATGTAGTTTTCATCGTGCTTGGCCAGTACTTCAGTGGCCGTAAAGTGGCCCTGCCCGTCCAGCTTGCCTTGCGCCACGACGCCTTTGCCCTCCCGAAACAAATCGGGCAGGATGCCGGTATAGGAAACGGGTACTTCCTGTGCTGTATCCGTAACCACAAATGACACCGTCAAATTATCCCGCTTGATCGTCCCCATTTTGACCATGCCACCGACACGAAACGTACGATTTTGGGGTGCTTCACCCGCCGTAATCTGACTCGGTGTGAAGAAAAAAACCAAATTGCTTTCGAAAGCGTTGAGGACAAAGTACGCGGCCAAACTCAGGCTCGCCAGGCCACCAACAATGATCACTGCGCGTTTGTGACGTGACTTCATACCCCCCCCTCCGACTTCAATTCACGACGAATACTGCGCAGTACGGCATGGCGTCGCTGCCTTACAGACACCAGTTCTAGCACCACCACTGCGGCCGTCAAACCAAAACTACCCCAAACATAAAGGGCATAGCCCCCCATGGCAAAAAACTCCGACACACTATTCCACTGCATATTTCACCCACTCTGTATGGCGTTCGCGCTCCAAAATAATGGTACGCACCCGCGCTAGTGCCACAGCGATGGCGTACAACCAAAATGCCGCAACCATGGTCAACATGCCCCACAACATGGTGCTTGCCATGGATGGTGCTGCTGTGAGTGACACCGAGGCCCCTTGATGCAAGGTGTTCCACCATTTCACCGAAAAATAGATGATCGGAATATTGACAGCACCCACCAAGGCCAGCACAGCGCAGGCCTTGTCGGCACGGCGGGGGTCATCGATGCTGGACTGCAAGGCCAAAAAACCGAGGTACAAAAATAGCAAAATCAGGGTGGATGTCAAACGCGCATCCCAAACCCACCAAGCGCCCCACATGGGTTTCCCCCACAGGGCCCCGGTTGCGAGCGACAGAAACGCAAACAAAGCACCCGTCGGCGCTAAGGCGGAAGCCATCATTCCGGAGAGTCGGGTATTGAAGGCCAATCCTATTCCGGCCCATGCAGCCATCACCAGGTAGATCAACATGGCCATCTGGGAAGCAGGCACATGCACAAATATGATGCGATACCCCTGTCCTTGCTGGGCATCTACAGGAGCCACAAAAAAAGAGATCCATAGACCCACACAGGCCAATAGGGCGGCAGCGGCGGCAAACCAGGGCCACAACCGACCCGCCAAACCATAGAAATTTTGGGGTGAGGCAAATTTGAACCAGTGAATCACGCGCGTACTCATTCCAAGGAAATCCTTAATGCTGTGGCTGTGGCTAGGGGTGCAAAGAATACGGACAGCACCAACAGCGCCGCCAACAAAGACAGATGGCCGCCAAAACCCAAACCGGCTGCATCAGCCTCGACCGCACCAGCGCCAAAAATCAGTACAGGAATAAAAAGCGGCAAGACTAGCAGCGCCAGCAATACCCCTGCCCCACGTACGCCCAAAGTGAGAGCGGCACCGATGCTGCCAATGAGACTCAAGGTAGGCGTCCCCAGTAACAAAGTAAGCACCAGAATCCCCAGGGCGCGGGCGTCAAGCCCAAACTGCAAGCCGAGCACAGGTGCCATCAAGACCAGTGGCAAACCCGACAACAAAAAATGCGACAGTGCTTTGACCGCCACCAGCAAAGCCAAAGGCGTTCCCGACAAGACCATTTGCTCCAAACTCCCGTCGGCATAGTCAGCAGAAAAAAGGCGTTGCAACGACAACATGGCAGCCAACAACGCGCTGACCCATAGCACCCCGGGGGCCATACGCAACAACAACGCTGATTCAGGCCCTACGCCTAAGGGAAACAAGCTCGCCACCACCACAAAAAAAACCAGAGGAGTCAACACCTCCCCCTTTTGGCGCAAGGCCACTGACATCTCACGCCGTAGCATGGCCCCAAGCACCCAAGCAAGGTTGAGAGGTTCTAAGCGAATAGCGCTCATGCGTTCAGGTCCAGAATCTGAGCAGCAATGGCGCCGACTGCGACGGGTTGATGGCTGGTCAAAACCGCGGCCCCTCCACCGGACAAATGGCCCGCAATCAAATCCGTCAACATGGCAATGCCTGCATCGTCCATGGCCACAAAAGGCTCATCTAACACCCATAGCCGAGCCCGACTCAAGGCCAGTCTGGCAAGTGCAACCCGGCGCTTTTGTCCTTGGGAAAGATGGCGTGCTAGTTGATTTTCCCTGCCACGTACGCCGAAGCGGGCAAGTACGTCTTGCGTCTGTCGAGGGTCGGTTGAGTAGCCGCCCAATGCGGCTGAGAAGGCCAAATTCTCACTCACCGTCATGAACTCTTGCAATGCGTTGAGGTGACCTAAGTAACAAAGGTCACGGCGGTAGGCCTCTGTCTGCTTGTGAATGGAAACTCCATTCCACTGAATGTCGCCAGACTCGATGGGTGCCAATCCACAAACCATGCGTAAAAGACTGGTTTTCCCAACGCCGTTGGCGCCCACCACATGCAACCATCTCCCCGCATGCAGGGTGCAATCGATGCGCTCAAAAAGACGTCGCCCCCCCTTGTGGCAACTCAGTTGGTGAAAGGTCAATGTCGCTGGAGTGGTCAAGGGAAGGCTTCGGTGTGCACAATGCCCGAGAGTCTAAGGCACGAATTGGGGCAAAAAATACGAATACTCGGCGCTTTCAAAAGACTTCGAAACAATGCAACTTCGTTGTTCTAGATTAAGGTCGCACTCCCTCTTAACCAGAACAATAAGCTTGCTCGGAATGACTTTGATGCAGCCGTCACCGGGCCCCGTTGGCCACTTTGTGGCAGATTGGCTGCAAGGTACTTTGGAGTAAGAATAATGAAATTTCCCCGTCTTTCCAGCGTCGCAGCCGCAGTGATGCTGACTGGGTTTGCCGCATCCGCATGGGCACAGGACAAAGCGCCTGAGGTGCCTGTGATGAGTGCTTCCGAAAAAGAAGCCGCCAAGAAAATTTATTTTGAGCGCTGTGCAGGTTGTCACGGCGTGCTGCGCAAGGGTGCGACTGGTAAAAACCTCGAACCCCATTGGTCCAAAACCGACAAGGATGGGGTCAAAACTGAGGGGGGAACACTGTCTTTGGGACAGTCCCGTCTTGAAAAGATCATTGGCTACGGAACTGACGGCGGCATGGTGAATTTCGACGACATCCTGACCAAGGAAGAGTTGACCTTGATGGCCAAGTACATCCAGAACGTGCCAGATGTACCGCCCGAGTACAGCTTCAAAGAAACTTTGGATTCATGGAAGGTCATGGTGCCCGTGAACGAGCGCCCGACCAAGCAGATGAACAAGATCAATTTGGATAATCTGTTCTCGGTCACCTTGCGCGATACCGGCGAAGTGGCTCTGATTGACGGTGACACCAAAGAAATTCGCAGCATTGTTAAAACAGGGTATGCGGTGCACATTTCTCGCATGTCCAAGTCTGGGCGCTACATCTACGTGATTGGTCGCGACGGCCGTCTGTCCTTGATTGACCTGTGGATGGAAAAACCCAGTGTCGTGGCCGAAGTGAAGATTGGCTTTGACGCTCGCTCGGTGGAAACCTCGAAATTCAAAGGGTTTGACGACAAATACGCGATCGCTGGGTCGTACTGGCCACCTCAATACGTCATCATGGACGGTGACACCCTCAAACCACGCAAGGTGGTGAGCACCCGTGGCATGACCGTGGACGGTGAGTACCATCCAGAGCCCCGCGTGGCGTCCATCGCGGCGTCTGAGATCAAGCCGGAGTGGGTGGTCAACATCAAGGAAACCGGTCAAATTTTGCTGATTGACTACTCTGACATCGAGAACCTCAAGACCACTACCGTTGCGTCTGCCAAGTTCCTGCACGACGGCGGGTTTGATGCCTCCAAGCGTTACTTCTTGGTGGCTGCCAATGCGTCCAATAAGATTGCCGCTGTGGACCTGAAAACCGGCAAGCTGGCGGCGTTGGTGGACACCGCCAAGATTCCACACCCCGGTCGTGGCGCTAACTTTGTGCACCCCACTTTTGGACCTGTCTGGGCGACGGGACACTTGGGTGCTGACGTCGTCACGCTGATCAGCACACCGTCCGAAAAATCGGCCAATGCCAAGTTCAAACAGTACAACTGGAAAGTGGTGCAAGAAGTTAAACACGTTCCGGGCAACCTGTTCGTTAAGACGCATCCCAAATCGAACCACCTGTGGGCAGACTCGGCCCAGAACGCCGACAAAGAGACCGCTGAGTCCGTGTCGGTATGGAAAATGGGCGACTTGAGCAAGCCGTACAAAACCATCAATGTGTTCAAAGACTCTGGCCTGCCAGAAACCAAGGCCACCCGCCGTGCGGTGCACCCCGAGTACAGCGCTGACGGTTCTGAGGTTTGGATCTCTTTGTGGGGCGGCAAGGCGGACCAATCAGCGATCGTGGTGTATGACGACAAGACATTGGCGGTCAAGAAGGTGATTACTGATCCCAAGATCATTACGCCTACGGGTAAGTTCAATGTGTACAACACCCAACATGACATCTATTGATAGCCATGCGGTGATCTGATACACCAACAAAGGGGCGCAAGCCCCTTTGTTGATGCAGTCTTGTATTGATTAATGAAGTTTGGAGAAGACGAATGGCATCGAAAATAGCGACCCTGTGGGCCGCACTGAGAAAACCGAGTGCTAAGTATTCGCTGATTGCCCTGCTTACGACTGGCTTTATTTCTGGTGTTTTCTTCTGGGGTGGCTTCAACACCGCAATGGAAGCAACGAACACCGAAGAATTCTGTATTTCGTGCCATGAAATGCGCGACAACGTGTACCAAGAGTACAAAAAAACCATTCATTACAGCAACCGGACCGGCGTGCGGGCCATCTGCTCTGACTGCCACGTGCCCAAAGAATGGGGGCACAAAATGATTCGCAAGATTCAAGCGAGTGCAGAACTCTGGGGCAAGCTAGTCGGAACCATCGACACCAAAGAAAAGTTTGAAGCCAATCGCTTGCGGCTGGCTGAGCATGAATGGGCCCGCATGAAGTCGGTCGATTCGCGCGAGTGCCGAAATTGCCACAGCTTTGACAGCATGGACATTGAGAAGCAAAAATTGCGTGGCGCCAAAATGCACCAAATCGCCCAGGAAGAAAAGCAAACCTGCATCGATTGCCATAAAGGTATTGCACACAGCAAGCCCAAAGGCATGAAGGAAGACGAAGACGAGGATCTGTGAGATTGATCTCTCACTCGTTTGCGCAAACCGTTCCCTAAATCAACAGGAGATATTGATGAAAAAAAACACCACCGCCCTGCTCGTCCTGAGTTCTTTGTTGGGCTTCAGTATTAGCTCTGCATTCGCCGCGCCGGACTGGTCCAAAGTCCCCAAACGCGACGTCAGCATTTTCCATGCGGGCGTGACCCCCATGGAGTGGGTGGGTAAAAAATCCAGCCACAGCGGCACTGCAGGTCTAAAAAAAGGGGAGTCCTGCGTAGGTTGTCACGAGGAAAAAGGAAAGCTGAACTTTGACTTCAAACGCCTGGCCAGCAAAGAACTAGAACCCAAAGGTGCCCCCAAGGCCATGACGTACCCCGTCAGCGTCCAAGCGGCCTATGACGCTAGCAACCTGTACATGCGCCTGACGTTCAAGGCCCCTGCAGGTGGTGCGGACACCAGCGACAAAGAGAACGAGGTCAAGGCCACCGTCATGTTCCCTGACGACAAGGTGCAAATCGCGGCCCAAGCCGGTTGCTGGGCTGCTTGCCACGCTGACGCACGAACCATGCCGGATGCGAATGACAAGAAAACCAAATACACCAAAGACGGTGCTTATCAGCTGATGCAGTGGCGCAGCGCAGCAGGTGCCAAGGTAGCCGACGGCAGCGTCACCACCGAGCGCAAGATGGACGGCGGCAACCTAGACGCCAAGGCCGACGGCAGCAAAGCCGGCGACACCTACACCGTAACCTTTACCCGCAAGAACCCCGGTGAAGGCAAGTCCATCCCCTTCGGACTGGCCATTCATGGAGACCATGCATCAGGACGCTTCCACCACGTCTCTCTGGGTTACACCTTGGGTGTCGGCACCGATGGTGACATCAAGGCCGTTAAACAATAGTCCGCTGTCTCATTTGGTTCACACGACTCTTCATATGAAGCCAACAAAGGGAGCTCTGGCAACGCTGGTGCTTCCTTTTCTATTGGTCTGCGCCGGCCCTGCTCAGGGGCAAAAGACGCATGAAATCAGCATCCAAAACTATCGCTTCCAGCCAGATGAAGTTCATATTCAGCCCGGGGACACCGTCAAGTGGATAAACCACGAAAAGCGCACCAGTCACTCGGTGCTTTTCCCGGTTGAACAGGGGGGTGAATCGGAACGGTTCTTTCCTGACGAAAGTTGGCAGCGTCGCTTTGACGCGCCCGGGATTTATACCTACCGTTGCGGACCGCACCCGGAAATGACCGGCAGGGTCGTGGTCAACACCCCCTAACGATGCCCCTCCAGCACGGAACCACTCACCGGACTGGCGCGTGGTTGGTGGTCCGATTTACCTGATCTTTACCACCGCTTTAAATGGCCGATGCGCCGCGCGCCTAGACTGTGCGCATGAGCCAACACCTATTGATGATTGAAGACGATGCGCGCCTAGCAGGCATGGTCGTAGAGTACCTGAGCCAAAACGGGTTCACCGTGAGTCATGAAGGGGACGGGCAACGGGGGTTGGCGGCGCTGCAGGCCACGCCAGTCGATCTGGTCATTCTGGACTTGATGCTGCCTGACATGGAGGGTCTGGAGGTGTGTCGGCGGATTCGCACGCTGCCGGGTGCGCTGGCGCAGGTACCGGTGTTGATGCTGACGGCCAAGGGCGATGCCATGGACCGCATCATTGGCTTGGAAATTGGCGCTGACGATTACCTGCCCAAGCCGTTTGAGCCCCGCGAGTTGCTGGCCCGCATTCGGGCTGTGTTGCGCCGTCGCGTGGACGGTCCACCCGCCACCACCCAAACGCTGCGCTTTGGCACGCTGGAAATTGACCGCGACGCGCGCACCGTCAGCGTCGGTGCCCAGTTGTGTGAGCTGACCTCTTACCAATTCGACTTGCTGGTCGCCTTGGCGGAACGTGCCGGACGCGTGCTGAGCCGAGACCAAATCATGGAAGCCGTTCGAGGGCGGGAGCTGGACGCGTTTGACCGCTCGATTGACGTGCACATGGGGCGCATTCGCGCCGCCATTGAACAAGACGCCAAGACCCCCAAACGCATTCTCACCGTGCGCGGCGTGGGCTATGTCTTTGCCCGCCAACAGGACTGAGCATGTTCAACAAACTCTACGTCCGCATTTGGCTGGCCGTGGTGATGGCGGTGGCGGTGTTGACTTTGTTGGTGGCGTGGGCTTGGCGTTTGGCGGCAGAGCCGCCGCTGCGCGATGTGTTCGTTCGCAATGCGCAGGGACAAATCATCGGCAGTGGCCACCCGCGCCGCATGCATGCGCCCGAGGGGCGGCGATCGGCCAGGGAATCGAACCCTGAGGACGCCGATGACCGAGAGGACGCCACCCGCTGGCCCGAGCCACGGGGTCGCTACGGCTCAGGCCCCGAGTTTTTGGTGCGTATGCAAGATGGCCAAACCGTCTTGCTGCATTTGCCGCGCGCCCCCACCCCCTCTTGGAGTCGCCCCCCGTTTGGTTTTTTTTGGATGCTGGGGTTAGTGGGATTGGCGGTGGCCTTGGCCACCTATCCCATCATCCGCAAACTCACCCGGCGACTGGAAACGCTGCAAAACGGGGTAGAGCAATGGGGTGCGGGCGACCTGTCGCTGCGCATTCCTGAAGCGGGACAAGACGAGGTGGCCTTTCTGGCCAAACGGTTCAATGTGGCGGCAGAACGGGTGGAGACCCTGGTGAAGTCACACGAGTCTTTGCTGGCCTCCCAAAAATCACTCTTGGCCAATGCTTCGCACGAATTGCGCTCGCCCCTGACTCGCATCCGCATGGGCTTGGAGCTGATGGGCCGCTCACCGTCGCCCGCTTTTCGACAAGAAATTGAGCGCAACATCACCGAGCTGGACCAGCTGATTGAAGAGATTTTGCTCGCCAGCCGCCTGGACGCCCGCGAAGCCGACATGGGCACCATCGAGTCCGTGGACTTGTTGGGCTTGATCGCCGAAGAATGTGCTCGGGTGGAGGCCGACTTAGAAGTTCAGCAAACGCCACCTGCCGACCCCGCCTCGTCACGGCCCGTGTTAGACGACCTGCCGGTGCAAGGCGTGGCCAAGTTGTTGCGGCGCGCCGTGCGCAACCTGCTGGAAAACGCCCGCCGCCACACCGCAGGCGACATCGCGGTGACGTTGGCGCAGGCGGGAGAGCAGGTGGTGATTCGCGTCTGCGACCAGGGGCCCGGCGTGCCCGATGCTTTGCGAGAACGCATTTTTGAGCCGTTTTACCGCCTGCCCGGAGCCTCGGAGCGCGACGGCGGCGTGGGACTGGGGCTGGCGTTGGTGAAATCCATTGTGCTGCGCCACGGTGGCACGGTGGTCTGCGAGAACCGGGCGGGTGGCGGTGCCTGTTTTGTGGTGTCTTTGCCGTTGACGGTTAAAAAATCGCCTTAAACAAGTCTAAAGTGTTGCTTTTTTGTTGAAAAAAGTAGCCGTATCCCCCAAATGTGGGATAGTTTTTGCGCCGCAGGCTGAGTAAAGTTGCCTTTGCTGCTGTCACAGCGATCAAGTATTGAAACCGGCCCATTCAGGCAAGGCGTTTCAAACCGTTAAGAGTCCAACGACGTTCCTTCGGGAACTTTTACAAAGCCACCCTCGGGTGGCTTTTTTTTAAGCTTTTAGGCCTCTCGCCCTTATCCCACCTGCGCAAGTAGCTATAAATTCAAGAGCACTCTATCAGGGGTGATGTCGTTCAGACAGCGCGTGTGGCCCAAGGGGCAGGTGCGCTCAAAGCACGGGGCGCAGTCCAGCGGTGGCTGGTAGGCAGGATCGTTTTTTAACCACAAAACATGGGCATGCAAATTCAGCGGGGGCGTGTGCAGAGGGCTGCTGGAGCCAAAAATCGCCACTTGAGGAACACCAAACGCAGCCGCCACATGCATCAGCCCCGAATCATTGCTGATCACCGCCTTGGCCGCCGCAATAGCGGCAAAGGCATGCGCCAAGGGTGTTTTGCCTGCCAAGTTGATGCATTGCCCCGCTTTTTCCTGATTCACGGGCACGGCGATCTCATCACACAGCGCCCCCTCTTTGCCTGAACCAAGCAACACCACAGGCAAATCCAACTGGCGGGCCAACGCAGAAAAATGGCGGGCAGGCCAACGCTTGGCCGGACCAAACTCCGCACCGGGCGCAAACACGTAGTAACGCCCCCGCACCAGCCCCATGGCTCCTAGCGCGTGCTCCACCTCTGCCGCATCAAGATGCAAGCGGGGGGTGTCGTTGTCCAACTCGGTGGTGGCACCGCTCAGCGCCGAATAAAACGCCACCATGGGCGGGCGTTTGCCTTTGGGAGGGTTTTTGAGCCGATGGGTCAGCAGCCCAACCCTCGCCTCGCCCAAATACCCTACCCGCTTGGGAATCCTGGCCAACAAAGGCAACAACGCGCTTTTCAGCGAGTTGGGACACACATAAGCCGTGTCAAATTCACCTGCCATGGCGCTGGCAATGCGCCGCCGCGCGCTGAACTGTAGGCCGCCATGGGCGAACGGCAACTCGATCACAGCCGACACCTGCGGCATGGCCCGGTACACCGGCGCGACCCACGGCAAAGCGCCTACCGTGAGTTGCTCGCCGCGTGCGGCCAACCGGCGCATCAGCGGCTCGGTCATTACCGCATCGCCAATCCATTGCGGCGCGATGACGAGGGACCGGAGTAGTCCCATCCGCGACTCAGTGACCGGCGAAATGTTCACCTTCCTTCAGTTTGTAAACCGTGCCGCAGTAGGGGCACTTGGCTTGGCCCGTGCGGGCCACGTCCAGATACACCTTGGGGTGGGTATTCCACAATTTCATGTCTGCCAAAGGGCTGGGGCAGTACACGCCGCCTTGGTGGTTCAGGTCTTTGGCCAAAACTTCAATGCTTGATTTGCTCATTTTTTTCTTTAAGAGGGGAACAGCACAGTCAGGCCAAAACGGCCCGACCGTCGCTTGACAAGGTAGGGGATTAAACCGGGGTCAGCCAGTGGGTGTACTTGGGGTTGCGCCCGTTGACGATGTCAAAGTAGGCGGCCTGAATTTTTTCGGTGATGGGGCCCCGGGTGCCGACATAGTCGTCGCGCCCCAGTTCAATGCGGTCCAGCTCGCGAATCGGGGTCACTTCCGCAGCCGTGCCGGTGAAAAAGGCTTCGTCACAAATATAAACTTCGTCACGGGTGATGCGCTTTTGCACCACTTCCAGCCCCAGGTCTTTGCAGATGTGAAACACGGTATTGCGGGTGATGCCGTTCAACGCGCCTGCGGACAAGTCGGGGGTATAAACCACGCCATTTTTGACCACAAACAGGTTTTCGCCTGCGCCTTCTGAGACAAAACCATTCGCATCGAGCAGCATGGCTTCGTCGTAGCCGTCGTCGGTGGCTTCCATGTTCGCCAAAATCGAGTTGGTGTAGTTGCTTACGGCCTTGGCTTGGGTCATGGTGATGTTCACATGGTGGCGCGTGTAGCTTGAAATTTTCACGCGAATGCCACGTTTCATGCCCTCATCGCCCAAGTACGACCCCCAAGGCCAGGCGGCTACCATCAAGTGAATCGTGTTGCCCTTGGGACTCACACCGAGTTTTTTGTCCCCAATCCAGGTCAAAGGACGCAAGTAGCCTGACTCCAGCTTGTTCTCACGCACCACCGCCACTTGGGCTTGCATCACCTCGGCTTGGGTGAAGGGAATCGCCATGCGCAAGATTTTGGCGCTGTTGAACAAGCGCTCGGTGTGCTCCGCCAGCCTAAAAACGGCGGTTCCGTTGGCACCGTTGTAGGCGCGCACGCCCTCAAACGCGCCACAGCCGTAGTGCAAGGTGTGGCTCAGGACGTGAATCTTGGCGTCACGCCAGTCCACCATCTGGCCGTCCATCCAGATTTTTCCATCGCGATCAGACATTGAAGGGGGCATTGGGTTCATGGAGGGGTTCCTTGTGAATGGACAGTTCAAATGAGGTGATACGCCCATTTTACGGGCCACCGCCTACCGGCCTGCGGGGTTCAGCGGGCCTTCAGCATCATCTGGTCTTTGGACAGCGTGATGTCAAAGCGCGCCAAAAAACTCTGCCCCAGCAGGGCCTTGTCCTGCGCGTCGCCCACCAAGCCCACGCCCACCCGAATGCCGGAAACCGTCAATGGCCCCAGCGTGACAGCCACGTCGGTCACGATGTGTCCATTCAGCGTGCCATTGGCCGTTTGGAACACCGTGGGCACCCCTCGCCCCAATCCAGCCGCTTGTGCGAATGACGCGCTGACCGTGACCAATGAAGCGCCCGTGTCCACCAAAAAAGTGACCGGTTGACCGTTGATGGCCCCAAGAGCATAGAAATGGCCGTCCCGATCTCTGGGGATGGTCAGGTCGCCCGTGGCAGACACGGTGACGGGCTTGGGCTTCAAGTAGTGCGTCATGGCCAAGTAAAGACCGCCCATCACGATCAACCAGAACACCACAATACCCAACGGGCCCCATTGGAGACCACTGGAAAGGCTGCTTTGGCTCAGGCCTCGCCGGGGCGGGGCCTGCAGCGTCTCGCGCTCATTGGCACTCATGGTGGTCTCCGTCGTTGGTGTTCCATGGTAGCCCGGCGTGACGAACCACTGCGCATGCCCGACTACGGTTGCTATATTATTCAAAGGGTATAATCCACCACCTGGTTAGGTTTATCGCTTATATAGCGTGACAATTTTCTGGTTTGCACCCTGCGCAAACCCAGCATCTCTAACTTCCCCGGATGACACAGTGCATGAGGCGTCACTCAAACGCCTCGCTTGCTGATAGCCACATCAGCATCGCCGACCGTACATCCGTTGACATCACGCCATTCAAGGGCTGCCACGTTGGCTCACGAACGTGGCAAAAATGATCCGGACCAAGTACGTAGCGACCTAAAACAGGTCGAATTTCCAGTTTTTTTAGTTGCCAACCGTGACTCACGGTCAAGGCGCATGGATGAATGAATAAAATGATAAGCAATATTGAGATCGGCAAGTACCTCGTCTCACCCCTCAGCAAACAACTCGATGATGGCAGTTTTGCCGCTTCGGTGTCCATTCGGTCAGGTCGCGGTCGCGGCACCCATGACCGAGTGATGCGTTTCACGCCCAGCTTTGGCTGCGACATCGCCGCCTTGAACTACGCCACTCAACAAGGTGTGATTTGGGTCAATGAGCGCTTGAACTGACGTGAACCGGCCCGCCGGCACTGCCCACCAGCAGCGCCGGCCTGCCCCTGATTTTTGACCCCCGGGTCCGGCCCAAGTCGGGCCCCCAGCTTTTTAAGTATTAACGGAGTAAAGACAATGGCTAAGGAAGAACTGATTGAAATGAGCGGCATGGTGACCGATGTGTTGCCTGACTCGCGTTTTCGCGTGACCTTGGACAACGGCCACCAGCTCATCGCCTACACCGGCGGAAAAATGCGCAAACACCACATTCGCATTTTGGCGGGTGACAAAGTGTCGTTAGAACTGTCACCGTACGACCTGACCAAAGGCCGCATCACGTTCCGCCACTTGGCCGGACGTGGCCCCGCACCCAGCCAGCATTAATTTGCGCTGAATTGGCACGCGGTCACCGGGTGGTGACTGGCGCGCAGCCTCCTCACGTGAGTGAGCGCACCACTTCCATCGCCTGCTCGACCCGCTCGACGGCATGAATGGTCAAGCCTTCAATTGGCTTTTTAGGCACATTGGCCTTGGGCACCACGGCCACACTGAAGCCCAGCTTCGCGGCTTCTTTCAGTCGCTCCTGACCTCTTGGCGCAGGACGCACCTCTCCCGCCAATCCCACCTCTCCAAACGCAAAAAAACCCTTGGGCAGCGGCTTTCCCCGCAGGCTGGACGTGATCGCCAGCAACACCGCCAAGTCGGCGGCGGGCTCGCTGATGCGCACGCCCCCCACAGCGTTCACAAAAACATCTTGGTCCATGCACGCCACACCCGCATGGCGGTGCAGCACGGCCAGCAACATGGCAAGGCGGTCTTTGTCCAGCCCCACGCTCAAACGTCGAGGGGATGGGCCGCCGGTATCGACGAGTGCCTGAATCTCAACCAACATCGGGCGGGTGCCCTCCAGCGTGACCATGACGCAGCTGCCAGGCACGGGTTCGGAATGTTGACTCAGAAAGATGGCGCTCGGGTTGGACACCCCTTTCAAACCTTTTTCGGTCATGGCAAACACGCCAATCTCATTCACCGCCCCAAAGCGGTTCTTGATGGCCCGCACCAAGCGAAAACTGCTGTGGGTGTCGCCTTCAAAGTACAGCACGGTGTCCACCATGTGCTCCAACACACGTGGCCCGGCCAGCGCGCCTTCTTTGGTCACATGGCCGACCAGCACAATGCAGACGCCACTGGCTTTGGCGGCGCGAGTCAGGTGCGCCGCGCACTCCCTGACCTGCGCTACCGATCCGGGTGCGGAGGTGAGTTGATCCGAATACACGGTTTGGATTGAGTCGATCACCGCAATGTCGGGGCGCATGGCATCCAGGGTGGCGAGGATTTTTTCTAGCTGAATTTCGGCCAGCACCTTGACTTGTGAGTTGTCCAAACCCAGCCGGCGTGAGCGCAGCGCCACCTGCGCGCCACTTTCCTCACCGGTCACGTACAAGGTGTTTTGCCCGCTGCGCTGCAAAGAATCCAGCGCCTGAAGCAGCAAGGTGGACTTGCCAATGCCGGGGTCGCCGCCGATCAACACCACGCCGCCTTCGACCATGCCACCGCCCAGCACCCGGTCTAGCTCCTCGTGACCGGTGGGCGTGCGCACCATATCGACGGCATCAATGTCCCCTAGGATCGTGATCTCGGCCGTTTTGGCCAACGCCGCGAACCGGTTCTTGGTCGGTACAGAGCTCTCGGCCACCGATTCAATCAGCGTGTTCCAGGCATTGCAACTGGGGCACTTGCCCAGCCACTTGGGGCTGGTGCCACCACACTCTGAGCAGACATAGACGGTTTTTTCTTTGGCCATGGTGTTGATGATACTGGGTAAATAAACAGGAAATTCAGCCCCTTAAGGCGGGAGCCTCTTGATTCCTCTGTAAGAATGACCCTATCACCCCACTTCATTTCCGCACGGAATGCTATTTATTTAATAGCGCATTACGCACGTTTATAAAGGGCTATAGCTCAAAATGACCCATAAAACTTTCAACAAGATCGCTATCTACGGTGCGGGTGCCATCGGTGGCTGGATCGGCGTCAAACTCTCCCAAGTTGGCTGTCAAATCAGCGTCGTGGCGCGCGGGGCCACTTTGCAAGCGTTGCAGCAAAACGGGCTGCAACTTGATGAAACGGGTGAGCAACACGGTGTCGCCGTACAAGCCAGCGCCAGCCCCGCCGCGCTCGGCGTGCAAGACTTGGTGGTCATTGCGGTCAAGGCGCCCGCCTTGCGCGATGTTGCCGTGCAAATTGCCCCGCTGATTGGCCCGAACACGGTGGTTCTCACAGCCATGAACGGCGTGCCATGGTGGTTTTTCCACGGCTTTGGCGAGGCGCTGGCCGGCACCCAACTCAGCACGATTGACCCCACCGGCGAGATTGAACAGGCCATAGCGACGGCCCATGTGGTGGGCTGCGTGGTGCATGCCAGCTGCTCAGTGGATGCCCCTGGCGTCATTCGCCACCATTTTGGCAATGGCCTGATCATTGGCGAGCCCTCTGGTGTACCAACTGAGCGAGTGGCGCAACTGGCGGCCTTGCTGGCCGAGGCGGGCTTCAAAACCAGTGTGTCCGAACAAATTCAAAAAGACATTTGGTACAAGTTGTGGGGCAATATGACGGTGAACCCTATCAGCGCCATCACCGGTGCCACCACCGACCTGATTCTGCGGGACGAGTTGGTGCGCGGCTTTATGTCGCGCGTCATGCTGGAAGCCAAAGAGATCGGGGCGCGCATCGGCATCCCGATCGACCAGCAACCCGAAGACCGCCATGCCGTCACGTTGAAGCTAGGGGCGTTCAAAACCTCCATGCTGCAAGATGTAGAAGCAGGAAAGACCATCGAATTGGACGGCTTGGTCACCGTGGTCAAAGAGCTGGGCACCCTCACTGGTGTTGACACACCGTTCACCGATGCCTTGCTGGGCTTGGCCCGACTTCATGCGCGCATCCGAGGTCTGTACTGACAACCCATCCGAAGAATTGCTATTTATTCAATAGCATCTTGCACAGCAAGGACAAGGGCTAGAGGCAGAAATGACATTGTCTTTGGGTACTCGATAAACCAGGGCACTGCCGGCGTGGGCAGACTACGGGGACGCAACAGTGCCCTCCATCAAACAACGTGAATCGCGAGAGGCAATCAGCGCCGGGCGGCGACGACTGTCACTTCAAACAACAGTTGGGGTGTCGCCAGATTGGCCTCTACTGTGGTGCGCGCCGGTGCAGCACCCGCCGGAACCCAGGCGTCCCACACGGCGTTCATTGCAGCGAAATCTTCCATGCTTTTGATATGAATCAGCGCAGTCAAAATGCGCGACTTGTCGCTGCCTGCTTCCTCAAGCAAGGCGTCAACACGGCTTAACGCCTCGGCTGTTTGACTGGCCATGTCCGTGGCATCTGAGCCACCGGCGGTCTGCCCGCACAAATAAATCAGATCGCCGCAGGTGACGATTTTGCTCATGCGGGGGGTGGTGTGGGTGCGTTGAATAGTGATCATCAGGATGAATTTCTCAGTTAAAAATTTAGTCGGAATCTCGGCCACCGGCCCCGGCGCGCGATGCTTCGCTGGCGGGCACCAGCGTTCGATGCGCCAAGCGGGTCAGCGCCGCCCAGCTTATCGCATCGACGGCCCGTGACTCATTGCTCGGGGCAACGACGCGCCCTGCGGCGGGTTCGGCCGCGCGAACCGTCAGGTCGTTGGCCGCCTCGGCAGAGAGTGCGTCGCCTTCGGCGTCGATAACAATGCCGTCAGGACGGAAGACCACGCGCACCCCCGGCCAACTCGCTTCGAGCTCGCACCCCAAGCGGACCGCCGCCCGTGCCACGAAGGGCAGCGTCAAAACCGGCAAGCTGATTTTTCCCAGCCGTACGCCGTGCGACGTTCCCAGTTGCTCGGCGCGGTCGACGAGAGCGGCTCCGGCGATGAGCGGGCACAACTCACCCGACAAGGCGTGCCACGGTTCCACCATTGCGGTGGGACACAGGGCCTCAAAAGGCTTACCGTCATTCCCCATCAACAATCGACACAGGAGCGCTGGCCCGGGCAGACCGATACTGGCCAGCCACCGCGCTGCCTTGCCGGCTTCCTCGGCGAGGCCCCAATCGAATCCAGCGCCGCGAGCCGCCTTGCGCGACAGCGTCTCCATCTCGGCCAGCGAGTAGCGAATACTCTCCCCAGCACCACCGAGCGGCACGCTGGCTGCGCCAGGCACCGCGCACAACTCGCTGGGAAACGGCGCGTCTTGAAACATGCTGATGCGGACCCAGCGATCCGAGCGCGGATCGAATTTTGTCGCCCCAAAAAACGACAGCTTGCAGCGCAGCAAGTCGATCGGCAGCATGGTCGCGTCGATCAAGTTGTCGTGAATTTCAGCATACGGATGCGCCGGGGCAAGTTGCACGCGACGCAACACGGCACGGTGCGTGGGATGGGCGAGCAAGAAATCGGCAACCGTCTCTTCGTCTTTGCCGGAACGCAAATCGCGGATCAAGGCCTGCACCTGCTCGGCCACGCACAGCGGCAATTCGAGGTCGGCACCCTGCTCCTGGGTGCGCTCGCCGAGTCGTGGCTCAAGTTTTTCTTCGGACACGTACCAAAAGCGTGCACGGCCCGTCTCAGTCGCAAAGTCAATCGCCGCGACCCACGCAAAATGCTTTTCAATCAGTTGGCGCACTTGCTGCAGCTTCATCGCGCCGTCAAGCGTGAAAGGGGTTTGCTCGTCGGCGTCCATCTCGTCGGCCAAAGCATCCACCAGATCGGGATAGGGCTCCATTAACAAGGAAACCAGCTGCTCCTGCCCCTCCAGACCGAGGTGTTCCTGCGCCCAGCCGAGCAGCCTTTCCCAGGGTTGTGGGCCTGCCAAGGCACCGCCTTCGACGTGCTTCGTCAGCAGCGAGAGATCGGCGCGCAGTGATCCGACCTTGCTGATTTGCAACGGATGTTCGGTGTGCCACTCGGCCGCGTTGCGTCGTGCATCGAGAAGCGCCGTGCCAAAGATCTGTGTGGCCTGCGCCGTCGCCTGCCCAACTGCACGCACACGTGCCAGCGCTTCTTCTCGTGCTGCGATCCAGCGGTGCAAAAGAGCGGGGTGGTTGACGATGAACGGCGCCATGCCCAAGCCGGTTGAATTGCCGACACCAAAGCGGCGCCGCAGGGCGGGCTCGACGACGATCGCGGTGTCGCCCCCTTTGATCCGTGCCATATGCTCGACGAGGTCGAGCGTGAAGGCGCGAATCAGCCACACCGTCAACATCTCGGCACGAAACGGTGACTTCAGTTCATCTCGGTTGGCGATGGCCGCACGATCGGCCGCGCCGAATTTCCCCGAACCGTAAACAGCAGTCGTGCGCATCAGGTAGCCGACCGCCTCGACCTGCTCAAGATCGGGTTGGCGACCGGCGGCAAGCCGATCGACCACGTGCGACCACAAACGCACCGAACGATTGGCGCGCGCCAGCGTCAACTCGCTGTCGCTGATGCGTCCGGCTTCTTGCTTTGGCACGTTGGCGGCCAGGCGTTGCAAATCCGCTTCGGTTGGAATGCCATCGAACAGGGTGAAGGTGGCGTCCCAGGCGGTGGCGATAACGCGGTCCGACCGCATGTCGTCGGGCAGATCGTGTGCAAATGCGACCAGGCTGTAGCTGCGCTGCGGCGTGTGCATGCAATAGACGGCGCGGCCAACCCCATTGGCGTCCACCTCCCATAAGCGGCGCTCGAAAGTCCAACGCTCGTCCACAATGCGGCGCAACAGGGCGCGCATGAAGCTCAAGCGAGAGTGGTGAAACGACCCCATGCGGGCCAGTCGCATCACGGTGTCGGGAGAGCGCAAAGGAGCGGTAGTCATACTTCTTCCCCCTTGAGTCGCACGATGCGCAGCGCATCCCACAGCGACGGCAGCAAAATCAGCGACACCGGCACCGCTGTGATAACAATGAAACTCTGCAGCTTGCCCACGCCATCACTGCCCAACGAGACCAGAATGATCGCTGTTGCCCCCATCGCGATGCCCCAAAACGCACGCACCGCCGAGGAAGGCTCGTCGGTCTTGGACATGGCCACTGAGATCACGTAGGTCATCGAATCCCCGGTGGTGGCGACAAAAGCAAAGGTCAGCAAAATGAACAGAATCGATACCAAAAAGCCGGCAGGCAGGTTTTGCGTGATCGCCAGCAAAGCAGCAGGCAAGTTAAAGCCCTCAAAAGCCTGCGAGACCGAACCCGCTTGTGCCAGTTCCATCGACACGCCAGTGCCACCCACGATGGTGAACCAGAAGTTGGTCACCAGCGGCGCCACAATAGACAGCAGGATGATGATCGAACGAATCGAGCGACCGCGACTGACGCGCGCCACAAACACCGCCATCAGCGGCCCGTAACCCAAGAACCAGCCCCAGAAAAACACCGTCCACCAGCCCAACCAGCCCGGATCACCGAACATGCCCGCCTCGCCACGGTACAGCGCCATGGGGAAGAAGTTAGTCAGGTACACGCCCATGCCTTTAAAAAAACCTTCAAAGATAAAAGCAGTGGGTCCAACCACCAGCATGAAGACGATCAGGATAAAAGCGAGCCAGATGTTGATCGCACTGAGCAACTGAATGCCGCGATTGATACCGCTAATGGCTGACAGGGTGTAAATACCGACCAGTGCACAGATCACAAGCGCCTGGACGGCAAAGGTATTCGGTATGCCGAACAAGGTGTGCAGGCCGTAAGTGACTTGCAGACCCAGAAAACCAATCGGCCCAACCGTGCCAGCCACCACCGCAATGATGCAGACCGCGTCGGTGATGGTGCCGATGGGACCGTTAATGGCGCGGTCCCCAAAAACTGGGTAAAGCAACGTGCGCGGCGCCAGCGGCAGGCCCTTTTCGTAGTGGTAGTGCATCAACATGATGGTCGTCAGCGAGCCGAGAATCGCCCACGCCAAAAAGCCCCAATGCAAATACGCCTGCGCCAGCGCTGGCCAAGCAGCAGCGACCGACTTGGACTCGGCACCGAACAAAGGTGGTGACGAAATTAGGTGCGCCATCGGCTCGCCTGCGGCCCAAAACACGCCACCGCCGGCCAGCAGCGTGCACATGATCATCGAGCCCCACTGGAAGACGGTGAACTCCGGCTTGGCGAGATTGCCCATCTTCGCCTTCGCGCCAGGCATAAAGAGAATCACCAGGCTGATCAGGAACGTCGCCAGCAGCAGCAACTGCCAGTACAGGCCGAAGTAGCGTGCCGAGAAGGCGAAGGCGGCATCCACCGCAACCGAGAGGCCTTTCAAGTCGGCCAATGCCCAAAGGCAGAACAGCAGGATGACGCCGCCCGACAGTGCAAACAGCGGCACATCGAGGCGGCGATGAGGCGCCGGGGTGGGTAGGGGGATCGTTTTCGTTGTCATGTTTGTCTCCATTGGCGCTGTATAGGTATGGTCCGCCGCGCACATCAGCGGGTGATTTCAGAAAATTAGAGGGGTCCGAAATTGCTGTCGAAGAAGGCCAACCAGTTGTCGCCCATCAGGCGCGCCACGTCGGGCGCTGAGAAGCCGACGGCCCGCAAGCCCTCTTCGATATTGGAAAAATGCCGACTGTCCTCAAACCACGCAGGCATCGGTGGAAAGCCTGGGTGCGCGCTTGAGCCTTCGCCGTAGTCAATTTCTTTGGTGTAGCGTCCCATGCGCATCCACTCAACGATCGAATCGGGCTGGTCTTGGCAGAGATCGGAGCCAATGCCCAAATGCTCGACGCCCACCAGGTCGGCCGTGCGTGCCACCATGTCGCAAAAATCCTGCAGCGTGCAAGCCGACTTGTTTTTCAGGTGGTGCGGGTAGAGCGAAAAGCCGAACATGCCGCCGCGCTTGGCAAGCGACTTGATCACAGTGTCACTCTTGTTGCGCAAAGCCGGTGACCAGACGTGCGGATTCGCATGGCTGATCACGATGGGCCTGGCTGACAGGTCAATCGCCTCCAAGGTTGAGCGTTCAGCCGAATGGCTCATGTCGATGACGAGACCGACGCGGTTCATCTCCTTGATGACCTGGCGGCCCATGCGCGTGATGCCACTGTCTTCGGCCTCGTAACAACCGGTCGCGAGCAGCGACTGGTTGTTGTAAGTCAACTGCATAAAGCGAGCCCCCAGCGTGTGCACGATTTCGACCAAACCGATGTCATCCTCAATGGGCGAAGGATTCTGAAAACCGAAGATGATGGCCGTGCGGTTCGACTCGCGCGCTCGGCGCACATCGTCGCCACTGCGCGCCAGGGTGATCAGATCGGGGTACTTCTCGAACCAGCGATTCCACTGCTCGATGTTGAGAATCGTCTCGCGCAGATTCTCGTGGTAGGCGATGGTGACGTGCACCGCGTCAACGCCACCTTCGCGCAACTGGCGAAATATTTTTTCCGACCAGTTGCTGTACTGCAGGCCGTCGATCCGGTAGGAACGGGCGCTCACAGAGGGTCTCCCGCCTTGATGTAGGCTGTCTTGACTGCGGTGTAGAACTCTTTGGCGTACTGCCCTTGCTCGCGCGGGCCGTAGGAGCTGTCGCCGCGCCCCCCAAACGGCACGTGGTAATCGGTGCCGGCGGTGGGCAAATTGACCATCACGCAGCCGGTGCGGGCGTGGCGGCGGAAGTGCGTTGCGCGGGCCAAGTCGCGGGTGATGATGCCGGCGGTAAGGCCAAAGCGCGTGTCGTTGACCACCGTTAGCGCTTCATCGTACGAATCCACTTTGATGACGCAGGCCATGGGCGCAAACAGCTCTTCGCGGTTGACCTGCCACTCGTTGCGGGTGCCGGCGACCACCGCCGGGCTCATGTAGTAGCCGTCGGTGGCCAGTGTCAGGCGTTCGCCACCGCACAACAGTTCGCCGCCTTCCTGCTTGGCCAGTGCGACGTTCTTCAGGTTTTGCTCGAGTTGCGACGCACTCGCCACCGGCCCCAATTGGGTCTTGGCGTCCAGTGCATGGCCCACGACCATCGCCTTGGCGCCCTGCACCAGCCGATCCACAAAGGCATCGTGCACCTTCGCGTGCACCACGAGGCGCGACGATGCGGTGCACTTCTGGCCGGTGCCGCCGAAGGCGCCATTCAAGGCGCATGCGACAGCGACGTCCAGGTCGGCGTCGTCCATCACGGCCAGCGCGTTCTTCGATCCCATTTCGAGCTGCACACGGGTGAAGTTTTCGATGCAACTGCGGGCGATGCCCTTGCCGACTTCAACCGAACCGGTGAAGCTGATCGCATCCACCAGCGGGCTCTCGATCAAGCGCTGACCAATGTCGCTGCCACTGCCCATCACCAGATTGAACAGGCCTGGCGGCAGGTCTTGGCGGGCGATGATTTCGGCCAGTGCAACGGCCGACGCCGGCACCAGATTCGCCGGCTTCCAGACCACCGCATTGCCGAAGGCCAGCGCAGGCGCGATCTTCCATGCGGCCGTGGCGACGGGGAAGTTCCATGGCGAAATAATGGCCACCGTGCCGATGGGCTCGCGCCGCACGTCGACTTCGACCCCGTCGCGCACCGAATCGGCGTTGTCGCCAATTTGGCGCAGTGTCTCCGCCGCGTAGTAAGTGAAAAACTGGCCCGACCGATAAACCTCGCCACGCCCTTCAGCGAGTGGCTTGCCTTCTTCGCGCGACAACAGTCGGCCCAGTTCTTCGGCGCGTGCCATCAATTCGGCACCAATCGCCATCAGTGCCGTGTAGCGGCGCTCAATGCCCGATTTTCCCCAGACCCGCTGGGCCTCTTTGGCGGCGGTCAGGGCCAAATTCAGTTGCGCCGCATCGGCTTGGGCGTACATACCCACCAGATCACTCAGATCGGATGGATTGCGGTTCTCGATGTCGCTGGCACCGGCGAGCCACTCGCCGGCGATGTAATTGCGCTTAGATTCTTGTAGCAAGGGACGCTCCTGGTTGTTAAATTGAATGGAAATGCTTGATCGGCATGTTAGATTTCAAGCCTAAGTTCAGTCAAACTAAAAGTTTTTAACTGAATTCAAATAAAACTGAAGTCAATCATGAAACTTGAACAATTGCGTGTCTTTGTCGCCGTCGCCCAGGCCGGGGAACTGGCCGACGCGGGCCAGCGAATCGGCCGCACGCCTGCTGCGGTGTCTATGACGCTTAAACAAGTCGAATCTGAGCTTGGCGGTGCGCTCTTTGAGGGCGAACGCAAAGGCCGCCTCACGCCGCTGGGGGCCTACGTGCTCACGCAAGCCTTGCGTGCGCTTGCCGAATACGACAATGCCTTACTCAATGTTCGCCACTACGCCCGTGGCACGCAAGGCTTAGCCCGCATCGCGGCGGTGCCGTCGGCAGCGACACGACTCGCTCCACCTGCCATTCAGGCCTTGCGCGCCTTGCGTCCGGGTGTGCGCATCGACATTCGTGACATCGATTCGACAGCCGTCGCCGAGGCGGTGGCTGAAGGTGTCGTCGATTTCGGCATCGCCACCCTAACGGAGGCCGTGCCAGGGCTCTGCGCAGAACGGCTACTCGAAGACCCTTTTGTTTTGGTCTGCCCGGCCACCCACCGCCTCGCGGCGCTGAATCGGCCCGTGCTGTGGAGCGACCTCGATGCGAGTGAATTCATCGCCAACGGCTTGTGTGCTCGCATCGACGCGGGCGAGGTGCTTGAACTGGTCGCCAGTTCACCGCTCACGGTGCGCAACACGACCTCACTGCTGGCCTTCATCGAACAAGGCTTCGGCGTCTCCCTGCTGCCTGCACTGGCCGTGGGTGCCTCCAGCAGCTTGCGATCATTGCCACTCGCCGAGCGCGAAGCGACACGAAAACTGGATGTGCTGACCCGCCAAGGCGAGACGCTGAATCCTGCGGCGAATGCTCTATTGGACGAAGTACGCCGCGTTGCAGGCGAATTGGGAGGACTCTTTCGGCACGGGTGAGGGCCTTTTTCCCGCACCGCAGCGGCTCGCTCAGAGCGTGAAGTCGTACTCGACCGTGAGCGGCGCGTGGTCTGAAAACTTTTCTGCCTTGTAAATCTCAACCGCATGGGCGCTTAAGGCTAAGGCGGGTGTCGCCAAATGGTAGTCCAGCCGCCAGCCCACATTCTTGGCATAGGCCTGCCCCCGGTTGCTCCACCAGGTGTAGGCCTCGTCGGTCGTGGTGGGGTGCAGGCGGCGGTACACATCCACCATGCCCGTCTCGTCCAAAAGCGAGGTCATCCACGCCCGCTCTTCTGGGAGGAATCCCGAGTTTTTTCGGTTGCCTTTGAAGTTTTTCAGGTCGATTTCGTGGTGCGCAATGTTGATGTCGCCACACAACACAAACTCTCGCTCTGCTTTCAAGCGCTGCAAATGCGGAGCCATCTCGTCCAAAAACCGGTACTTGGCCTGTTGACGCTCCTCCCCGGACGATCCGCTGGGGAAGTAGCTGCTGATGATGGAGCGCTTGGCCGAAGGGGTGTCAAAGCGCAGCTCGACGTAGCGACCCTCTAGGTCAAATTCCGGCGAGTTGTAGCCGACGATGACGTCGCTGGGTTCATGGCGGGTGTAGACGCCGACGCCGGAATACCCTTTCTTCTGTGCAAAATGGAAGTAGCCATTCAGGCCGGCCAGCGTTTCAAAACGGCCTTCAACGTCAGGCGCTTGCGCCTTGACCTCTTGCACACAAATACAATCCGCGTTCACGCCCGTCATCCAAGCCTCCAGGCCTTTGGTGGTGGCAGAGCGGATACCGTTGAGGTTGAGGCTGGTTAATTTAAACAAGGATTTCCTCATGTCTGAGAGTGTGACAACAAGCACTGCGCCCGTCCCATCACACGATGGGCTGGCGCAAGATTTTGTGCAGTTTGCGGTCGATGGCGGCGTGCTTCGCTTTGGAGAATTTAAAACCAAAGCAGGCCGCATGAGCCCGTATTTTTTCAATGCTGGCCTGTTTGACGATGGTGCCAAGCTGGGCCGACTGGCGCAATTTTATGCGCAGCGCCTGCTGGCCAGCGGCATCGAATTCGACATGATTTTTGGCCCGGCTTACAAAGGTATTCCGCTGGGTGCCGCCTTGGCGATTGAGTTGGCGCGACTGGGGCGCAACGTGCCTTTTAGTTACAACCGCAAGGAAGTCAAGGACCACGGCGAGGGCGGCACGCTGGTCGGTGCGCCCCTCAAAGGCCGTGTGCTCATCGTGGACGATGTGATGTCCGCAGGCACCGCCGTGCGGGAGTCCATTCGCATCATCGAAGCCGCCGGTGCCACGCCACACGCCGTGGTCATCGCTTTGGACCGGCAGGAAAAAGCCACTGAAAACGGACAAGATGTCGACCACAGTGCCGTGCAATACGTGAAAAACCAATTGGGTATGCAGGTTTGCGCCATTGCGAAGCTGTCTGATTTAATGCAGTATCTGGACGCCCACCGTGCTGACGGTTTGGCTGCCGACCACCAGCGTGTGCTGGCTTACCGACAACGCTATGGTGTCACCGAAGGATAGTCATGCTCCCGTCTGTGTTGGTTTTGTTAAGAAATGGTTTATGGCTGATTGGTGCCATCCACGCGTGGCCCGCCATGGCGCAATCCCCCCCCATTCAAGGCATTTACACCTGCACCGACGCCCAAGGCCGCAAGCTCACCTCAGACCGGTCTATTCCCTCCTGTAACGACAGGGAGCAAGTGGTCTTAAACCCCAGCGGCACGGTGAAATCAAGGGTTGGCCCCACCCTGACGGCTCTTGAGCGCGCTGATTTAGAGGCCAAACGCAAACTTGAAATGGAAGAGCGCGCCCGACTTGACGAAGATAAGCGCCGCGACCGGGCTTTGCTGATTCGCTACCCCAATCAGGCGGCTCACGACAAAGAGCGCTTAGAAGCGCACACGCAGGTGGGCGTTGTGCGGAACGCAGTGGAAAGCCGAATGGAGGAACTGCTGCGCCAACAAACCGCCTTGAATGTCGAATTCGAGTTTTACGTGAAAGACCCCAGCAAGGCCCCCCCTTCACTTCGTCGCCAGTCCGAAGACCTGACGCAAAGCCTCATTGTCCAGCGCCGTTTTGTGAGTGACTTAGACGCGGAAACGCGCCGCATCAATGTCAGGTTTGACGAAGAACTGGTGCGACTCAAGCAGCTGTGGCGTCTTCAATCGGCACCCAACGGTAACCTCAAGGAGCGCTAAGTCACCTTGCCTGTGGGCAGGTGCAGGTCATGCGCCTATCTTTTTAAGCAGTAGCTCGTTCACCTGCTGCGGATTGGCTTTGCCTTTGCTGCCTTTCATGATGTGACCGACCAAGGCGTTCAACGCTTTGCCGTTGCCCGCTTTGTACTCAGCCACGTTCTTTGGGTTGGCCGCCAGCACGTCATCTATGATTTTTTCCAGCGCGCCGGAATCGTTCATGGGCTTCAGGTCTTTGTCTTCGATGATCTGGTCAATGAAGGCGGCAAAATTCGTTGTCTCTGGCGTGAGTCGGCTGCACAGCTCTGCGAACGCGACTTTGACCGAACTGCTGGTCAAACCTCCGTTGGCCACTCGCTTCAGCAATTCACCTAACGCGCTGGCATTGGGAATCTGCGCGTCATCAATCGTGACATCCAGTCGGTTCATCAGCGCAGAGACCTCTCCCAACGTCCAATTGGCGGCCAGCTTGGGTTGTCCGCAGAGGGCGGAAACACTCTGAAAATAAGTGGCCATCGCCCTCGATTGCGTCAAGGCGTTGGCGTCGTAGTCTGACAGTCCATAGTCTGTGATGAAACGCTGCGCCATCACACGGGGCAACTCCGTCATTTCAGACCGCACCCGCTGCACCCACTCATCGGCAATCACCAGCGGGGGCAAATCAGGGTCGGGGAAGTAGCGGTAGTCGGCGGCGTCTTCTTTGGTGCGCATGGCACGGGTTTCGCCGGTGTCTGGGTTGAACAACACGGTAGCCTGCTGGATGGTGTGCCCGTCTTCGATCTGCTCGATTTGCCAACGAATTTCATAGTCGATGGCTTGCTGCATGAACTTGAAGCTGTTCAGGTTCTTGATCTCGCGCCGAATCCCGAGGGGTTGACCGGGCTTGCGCACCGACACATTGGCGTCACAGCGAAAGCTGCCTTCTTGCATGTTGCCGTCGCAAATGCCAATCCAAGTCACCATTTTGTGCAACTCTTTGGCGTAGGCCACCGCTTCGGCACTGGAGCGCATGTCGGGCTCGGTGACGATCTCCAACAAGGGCGTGCCGGCACGGTTCAGGTCAATGCCGGTTTGGCCAATGAAGTCTTCGTGCAGCGATTTGCCCGCGTCTTCTTCCAAGTGAGCGCGCACCAAGCGCACCGACTTCTTTTCGTC
>JAGODZ010000277.1 GCA_017997975.1 Rhodoferax sp. | reverse complement strand
GGTACGTGGGGTTCAATGTGGTCACCACGACCTCCCCCACCTCACCCGGGGCCACCGGGTCGCCGGTACCAGGGCGAACGATCTCAACAATCACCCCTTCGTCAATGACCAGCCCTTCGCGTGACTGGGTTTCATAGGCAATCAAGCCCACATCAGCGGTGGCATAACACTGGTAGCCGTCAATGCCGCGTGCCATGAACCAGTCGCGCAGCGAGGGCGGAAAGGCCTCCGCACTGAACATGGCTTTTTTCACGCTGGGCAGCGCCACACCCAAATCGGCGGCTTTTTCGACAATGATTTTCAGAAAACTGGGCGTACCAATGTAGCCCGCAGGTTGCAGCTCGGACAAGGCCTGCACCTGCTGCTCCGTTTGACCCGTCCCGGCAGGAAACACCGTGCACCCCATCGCATGGGCACCGGACTCCATCATGGACCCGGCGGGCACAAAGTGGTAACTGAACGCGTTGTGAATCAGCTCACCAGACCGAAAACCAGAGGCAAATAAAGCGCGGGCCATGCGCCAGTAATCAAGGCGGGCACTCTCGGGCTCATAGAGAGGCCCGGGGCTCGAAAACACGCGGGGCATCATGGCCCCAAAACCAACGGCACTGAAGCCACCAAACACATTGCCCCCCGCCGCGCGGCTGGCCTGCTGCAGTGCCAATAATTCGTGTTTGCGAGTGACAGGCAAGCGCGCCAGCGCCTCACGACTGGTCACCTGTGTGGCGTCAAACCCTTGCAGAATGGCGGCCATGGCGGGCGATGCCTGTTGGGCGTGCGCCACAAGACCGGGCAAGGCAGTCATCAGAGCGGCTTCGCGCTCGGCGGGGTCACGCGTCTCAAGCGCGTCATAAAAATGGGAGTTCATGGTCGCTCCTTTTTCAAGCCAACCACCGTTTGCGCCGCTTGTAGCTCTTGACGTCTTTGAAGCTCTTTCGCTCGCCGCCGCCCATGCCCAAGTAGAACTCTTTCACGTCCTCGTTGTTGGCGAGATCAGTGGCCTGCCCGTCCATCACCACGCGACCCGACTCCATGATGTAGCCGTAGTCCGCATATTTGAGCGCCATATTGGTGTTTTGCTCGGCAATGAGAAACGTCACTTTTTCTTTGTGGTTGAGGTCTTTCACAATTTCAAACACCTCTTCCACAATTTGCGGCGCTAAGCCCATGGACGGCTCATCGAGCAGCACCATGCTGGGGTTGGCCATCAAGGCACGGCCAATGGCGCACATTTGCTGTTCACCACCCGAGGTGTACGCCGCCTGGCTGCTGCGCCGGGTCTTGAGCCGAGGAAAATAGTTGTAAACCTTGTCCAAGTTGGCGGCGATCTCGCCTTTGTCTTTGCGGGTGTAGCTGCCCGTGAGCAGATTCTCCTCAATGGTCAGGTGGGCAAAGCAATGCCGACCTTCCATCACTTGAACGACACCGCGCTGCACGAGATCGGCCGGAGACAGGTTTTCAATGCGTTCGCCACGCAGTTCAATCGAACCCTTGGTCACCTCGCCTCGCTCACCCTTGAGCAGGTTGGAGATGGCGCGCAGGGTGGTGGTTTTTCCCGCCCCGTTGCCCCCCAGAATAGCCACGATTTTTCCCTGTGGCACATTCAGGGACACGCCCTTGAGCACCAAAATGACGTGGTTGTAGATGACTTCGATGCCGTTGACGTTTAGAACAATAGTTGTGGGTTCCATATGCTTTCTCACTGTGCCAATCGTTAGGCCTGGCTTGCAAATCTGACGATTGGCGGCTCCGTAGAGCCGCCAGATCCTGCCCGAAACAAAGGGGCAGGCTGCCTTCTTGATTACGACTGGCAGTCGGACGACTCGCGGCGCGTCATCTTTTTGTCCGCCATGTACTTGTCAGCACCGGCCTTGATCATGGGCTTCAAGATTTGGTCGTCGGACTGGTACCAGTCGGACTTGATGTCCCATTTCTTTCCGTCCCAAGTCTGCACACGGGCCCAAGTGGAGCCCATGTGGTCAGCACAGCTGGTGGACAAGGGGCGCATCACGCCACTCATGCCCAATGCGTCCAGTTTTTTCTGATCAAGCGCCAAGTTCTCCAAGCCCCAGCGCACTTGCTCGCCGGTCATGACCTTGCCCTTGCCAAAACGCTCTTGTGCCCGACGCACGGCCTCGATGCTCAGCATCTGGATGATCACGCCACGGGTGTACAACACGGAGCCCACCTCATCCTTAGGACCTGTACCTTGGTCTTTGGCGTGCACATACTTCAAGATGTCCTGAATCACCTTGGGCTGTTGGCCGGAAGTGTTCAGTGACAAGGCTTGGTAGCCCTTGGCACCTTCACCGACGTCACGCACATCAGGCTCTGCACCGGCCCACCACACGCCATACATCTTGTCGCGGGGGTAGCCTGTGGCCTGCGCTTCCTTCAAAGCAGTGGAGTTCATCACACCCCAACCCCATAACATCACGTAGTCTGGGCGGCTTTGGCGTACTTGCAGCCAAGTGGCTTTTTGCTCCACGCCCGGTGCAGTCACGGGCAGCAACTGCAACTCAAAGCCGTGCATTTTTGCCCGCTCTTGCAGCACGGGGATAGGCTCCTTGCCAAACGGACTGTCGTGGTAAACCAGTGCGATTTTCTTGCCTTTGAGCTTGTCCAAGCCGCCAGCGCCTTTGGCAATGTGCTGGATCAAAATGTCGGCACCCGTCCAGTAACTGCCCATCAGTGGGAAGTTCCACTTAAAGGCCATGCCATCCTGCGCGATCGACAGGCCATAGCCCAGCGTCATCAAGGGAATCTTGTCGATCGGGGCCTTCTCGGTCAGCGCAAAAGTAATGCCGGTGGCTTGGGGGTCAAACAAGGCCACACCAGGGCGGGTTTTCAGTCGCTCGTAGCACTCCACGCCGCGGTCTGTGGCGTACCCGGTTTCGCACTCTTCAAAGGTCAGCTTGACGCCGTTAATGCCGCCATCACGGGCATTGACCATTTTGATGTAGTCCTGCTTGCCATTGGCCCAGGGGGTACCGTTGGGCGCGTAAGGGCCAGTGCGGTAGGACAGCAGCGGGAAGAACTGCTCTTTCGCCTGTTCTGACGCATTGGCCGGAGCCTTAGGCGCTGCCTTGGTTTGCGCCATGGCACCGCTGGACAGCAAGACTGCCCCTGCGGTGACGGTTGCGGCGATCACGATTTTTGAAAGCTTCATGGATGTCTCCTTTGAATAAATGTGTTGAAGCACAGGTGGGAACGAGAAAAGACAAGGCTCAGTGCGGAAAAGGCCAGAGCCTGAGCTTTTGTTTGGCAATGGACCACAGCTTGGCCAGGCCGTGAGGCTCGACGATGAGGAACCAGACGATCAGGCCACCGAAGATCATCAGTTCAGCGTGGGAAACGGCGGCGGTAGACAGTTCAATACCCACCAAGCTGCCCATCGCAGGCAAAAGACGGCTTAAAACAATCGGCAAAATAATGATGAAACCGGCACCAAAAAAGCTGCCCATGATGGAGCCCATGCCGCCGATGATCACCATAAACAGCAGGCGAAACGACAACTCAACTGAGAATGCGGCAGGCTCCCACGAGCTCAGGTGGACAAAGGCCCACAAACCACCCGCCACGCCAATGATGAAGGAGCTGACGGCAAACGCACTGAGCTTGGCGTACATGGGGCGAATGCCAATCACGGCGGCGGCGACGTCCATGTCGCGAATGGCCATCCATTCGCGCCCGATGGCACCGCGCACCAGGTTTTTGGCGAGAAGCCCGATAACCGCCAACAGTGACAGGCAAAACAAATATTTCGCCATGGGTGTATCGAGTGCCACGCCAAACGCATTGAGGTTGTTCACTGACACCGAGCCCGATGCTGAATCATTGGTCAACCATTGGATGCGCAAGAACATCCAATCACTAAAGAACTGGGCCGCCAACGTAGCCACTGCCAAATACAGCCCTTTGACCCGCAAGCTGGGCAGACCAAACAGGATGCCGAAGACCATGGCACACAGGCCACCCAAAATCAACGTGACCACCAGCGGCATACCAGGAACGCGCACAAAGAAGTTGTAAGCGCCATAGGCCCCCACGGCCATGAATGCGGCCGAACCCAAAGAAATTTGCCCGCAGTAGCCCACCAGCACATTCACACCCAAAGCGGCGAGGGACATGATGACAAAGGGAATCAGGATGGAGGCGTACAGGTAATCACTGGCAAAGAGCGGAACAGCGATAAAAGCAATCGCCAAAATCAGGCCAACACCAATGCGGTCCTGTGCAATAGGGAAGATTTGCTGGTCAGAGCGGTAGCTCGTCTTGAACTGACCGTTTTCGCGGTAAAACATAGTGCTTGTCCTTGATTCTTGTTGTGGCTTAAACGCGATC
>JAGODZ010000276.1 GCA_017997975.1 Rhodoferax sp. | reverse complement strand
CTAGGCCACCGTGGTGGGTTTGGCTCAGCCCCCAGCCATTCGCAACAACGCGGTCGCCCACCGCGAACCCGGCGTGCGACGAGGTTTGCACTGTGCCCGAAAAGTCGATGCCAGGAATCAGGGGAAATTGGCGGATCACCGGTGCGTGGCCGCTGATCGCCATCGCATCCTTGTAGTTGACGGTCGAATAGTCGATCGCGACAGTCACGTCACCTGGCATCAGATCGGCCTCGTCGAAATCAACCAAAGAGGTCGATACCACGCCCTCCGTCTTGGTGGTCAGCAGCGCTTTAAATGCCATGGTCATATCTCCGTTAAGGTTTAAGTTGTCAAATCAAGTGCGCGCCCGCAGGCGCCGCGTGCGGAAAGTTCCCCAGCCGCTGCTGAGGGCAGACTTCAAGAACGCCGACAGCCCATTCTCGTCAGGGCGCGGCTCTTCACCTGTCGCAATGCGCTTGAGCTGGCGCTCGTACCATAGCACCTCCATGATGCCCATGCGGTCCACGAACTTGAGGCCGGTGCTGATGGCACGCACTTGCTGCGGACTGTCGCCCCCCTGTAGCAAAGCGGCTGGAGCGTCGGGGTCGATCGCCAGCAGACGCGCCAGTCCCACCACATCCAGTGCGCCGGAGCGCAACGCCGCATTCATGCCCGCTGCCGTGCGGAAGCCGCCGGTGACCATCAGCGGCACCGTGACAGTGGCGCGCACCTTTTCGGCGAATTCAAGAAAGTAGGCTTCGCGGGCTACGGTGGAAGCCTTTTTCGATTCTTCCATCGCGCCGCCCATCGCGGGCGCCTCGTAGGTGCCACCGGAAATCTCGATCAGGTCAATACCTGCCTCGGCGAGCGCACGAATCGTCTCCATCGATTCTTCTTCGGAGAATCCTTCGCGCAGAAAGTCCGCTGAGTTGAGCTTGATGGCCACCGGGAAGTCTGCGCCGACCTGGCGGCGAACTTCCGCATAGACGGCCAGCACGAAACGCCGCCGCTTCTCAGGACTGCCGCCCCATTCATCGCTGCGGCGGTTGTGGTGCGGAGAGAGGAACTGGCTGATCAGGTAACCATGGGCCCCGTGAATTTCTACGCCGCTGAACCCGGCCTTCTTACAGATGGCCGCACTGCGACCGAAGCGTTTGATGATGTCCTGAATCTCGGCTGTGGTGGCTTCACGCGGAGTCTCAAAAAGTGCAGCCATATCCTCGCGAAAGGGAACAGCCGATGGCGCAATGTTGTAAGCGTTTAACCCTTTGGTCGATTGTTTGCCGGGATGGTTGAGCTGCACCCAGATGTGCGCCCCTGGTTCGGTGCCTGCGCGTGCCCACTGACGCAGGATGTTCATGTCTGCCTCGTCCTCGATCACCACATTGCCAGGCTCGCCCAGTGCGCGGCGGTCGATCATCACGTTGCCTGTGATGACCAGGCCCAGTCCTGAGGAGGCCCAGCGCCGGTACAACTGCACCAGACCAGACGTTGGCCGGTTGTCATAGGTGCCCAGCGTTTCGCTCATGGCGGCTTTGGCGAGCCGATTGCGCAGCACGCTGCCATTGGGCAGGTGCAAAGTCTGGTTCAGCAGATCGGTATCCACCACAGGAGGTTTGGACATAGTCAGTTATCAGCGGTGCGGTCCATCGCGGAGATGACCTTCGACGGTTGCAGGAATGCCGTCAAGCCCTGGAACCACAGCACTTCCAGAAAGTCGCCACTGATGGTCAGGTCTTTGCTGCCCACTCCCCTGAGGAAGGCTGGTTGCGCGTCTTTGGCAGACAGAATCTCGAAGCCTTTGGCGGCATTGACAAAGCTGAGCGTGAACTGGGCGTTATCCGTTAACCCAGCAGAGGAGCGAACCGCACCATTTTCGATAACGTAGTTGCGTCCAGCGCCCGAGGCCGTGCGAATCTGAAATGCCAGGCGTTTGCCTTGAACGTAACGTGCACAGTTGGCATCGTTGTTGATTTTTCGTTGCAACATATGGGCGAACACCCACAGCAGAAATTTGAACTTGAGCATTTCAGGAGTTTTCTTGAGGTGGAAGAATGCGTTCTGGTGATGGCAGGAAAGTCTGTCACTCACTCAGGAACTGGATGGCATGCTGCAGGAAACGCTCCGGGTACTGAAACTGCGCTGCGTGCCCGGCGTCGGGGTAGACAAACAGCTGGGCGTTAGGGATGTTGCGCGCCATGTAGAACGAGTTGACCGTCGGGATCATCACGTCGTTCACCCCATTCAAGATGAAGGTCGGTTGTTTGATGTCACGCAGGTGGGCGAAAGGATCGTCTTCCGATAGCCGTGGCAAATGCAGAACGTTGGCCTCGATCTGGGCGTACATCACGGCGGGGGAGCTGGGCGGGTCTTGGTCCTTGCGTTGGTGACGGCGCTCCCAAAAGGCACGGCCAGCCAGTTTTGCGGCCTCCGAACGGCCGAAAAAAAGATACAAAAAATCGTCTACGGTCGGAATTGGACGTGGCGCTCTCTCGGCAACGCCGGGCTCCGAGTCGGGATTGCCGCCCCGTGGACCGGTGCCCAGCAGCATCAGCTTGCGAACCAGGTCAGGGTGGCGCCGTGTCAGATCCTGGGCCTGGAACCCACCCAGTGAGAAGCCCAGGACATCCACCTGGCTGAGTCCAAGGGCGCGGATGACAGACGCAGCGTCGTCGGCCATATCCTCAATACGCGTGCGGGGCTTGCCGGATGAAGAGGCAACTCCCCGTCCGTTGAAGAGAATCACTTCCCGCCCTGCTGCCAAGCCGTCCGTCATGAGTGGGTCCCAATGATCCATGCCGCCGCGGAAGTGTTGTAAGAAGAAAAGTGGCGGCTGGTCTGTCGCGGTGTTGCCCCAGCGGCGGTAGGCGAATCTGTCGCCGTTGACTTCCACAAAGTGAGTGGGTGCGGTGAGGTGGGTTTGGTTCATTTTGGAATACTTGTTTTGTTGATCGGGTGGCAGGGCTGCCTGCGCTGCAGCGTTCTCAAGTCCCTTTTCTCGCCGACAGCGCTAACCGCGGCTGGCCTAACACCTGGTTTTTTATCTTTGATGCGAATCGCCGCGTCAGAAAACGCACGTCGACAGAACAGGCCGAAATCACCGTGCGCCTGGCCCATGTTGGCGCTTGCGCATGTACCCACACTGCTTTCTTTATGGCGTGGAATGGCCAAGAAATTCCAGTGCGCTGGGCACAAAATCAGCATGGAACTGGAAAATTCCGCCATGACCAGCATCGGGAAAAACGATCAAGGTACTGTTGGGCAGCCGCTTTGCCAGGTCGTAGGTGTTCAGCGTGGGAACCATGCGGTCAGCATCACCGTTGACAACCAGCACCGGATGCTTGACGACGGAAAGATCGGCAGGCTTCTTTTGACCCCAAGCGCTTAACGCCTGCAACTGTGCGGTGTACGCGGCAACGCTGATCTCTTTGTCGCGGTTCTCGGTACGCTCTTGCAGCCGCGCCAGAAACGCCTTGCCCGCCTCAATGCCATGGGGTGTGCGGGTGAAGAATAGAAACTGCTTCGGATCCTGGCCTGTCAACAGCCCCCGCAAAAGATCGTAGTTGGCCACTCCAGCCACAGTGCTGATACCTTCGCCTCCGGCTGGGCCTGTGCCCGCAAGAACCAACTTGCGAACGAGCTGTGGCTCTTTCAGGACGATTTCCTGGGCAACCATGCCGCCCATGGAAAAGCCTAAGAGATCCACCTGCTTGAAACCCTTGGCTTCGATGAAGGTGATGGCATCGTCGGCCATCTGCTCCATGGAATTCGACGGCGTGCCAGTGGATGCGCCCACACCACGGTTGTCGAAAGCAATCACATGGTGCTTGGCTGCAATGCCGTCCATGATCCGGGGATCCCAGTTGTCCAGCACGGCGGCCAGGTGAACCAGAAACACCACGGGCGTTCCGCCGTTGTGCTTACCCAACTCGCGGTACGCGAAGTTGATACCGTCAGCTGCGATGGTTTGGGTGGGCACACTCTTCCAGGATTCCCCCACCGCTTGCTTTTGTGTTTGTAGTGCTTGGGGCACCCCATCTGCTGCGTTCACTGGCGTAGCAGCAAATGTGGCAGCCATGGTGAGCCCGGCCACAGCGGCTTTCAAAAAATAGAGCATTGAGTGGGAGGTGTTCATGGTCAGTCTCTGAGGCTTGGGTAGTCGGTATAACCCTTGGGGCCAGGTGTGTAGAACGTTGACATGTCGAGGTTGTTGCTTGCCGCGCCGCTTTGCATGCGGGCAACCCAATCCGGATTGGCGATAAAGGGTCTGCCAAATGCAATCAGATCCGCACGACCTTCCGTGAGCGCAGCCTCAGCGCGGGCACGGTCAAATCCCCCGGCCAGAATAAACGTGCCTTTGAATGCAGCA